>JAGPCN010000039.1 GCA_018058035.1 Fuscovulum sp. | reverse complement strand
ATCATCTGCTCCTTGAACTTGAAATGCTCGCCGTTCAGATCGCCAATCAATGCCGGGAAATCATAGAACGGAATCTGCGTCACCGCCAGCGCGGCGCGGAATGCCTGGGTCAGACCCTCGCCGGTCACCGCCTGTTCGCGGGTGCCACCGTCCCGGCTGGGTTCCAGCCCGGTGCCCATGCCGGTGATCGCCAGTTCCGGGCCCTCGGTGCTGCCGGTCCGGGCGACCAGGATCGCCGCCCCGGCCTCGCCGACGGTGAAGCCCGAGGTATTGGCGCCGCAAAGCAGACGGCCCTTGTCGATGTAATGCTGCGCAATCACCTGGCGCAGGAAGCTTTCGACGCCGACAAGGATTTGCAGCGGGTAGCGGGCGGACTGGCGGGCCGCGGTGGCCAGAAGATGCGGCAGGCCCGAACGCCCGCCGCCGATCACACCCGATCCGGGGGGCAGGGGGCGGCCAAGCTTGTGGGTGAGGCCGTCGAGCATCCGGGTCTCCAGATCGCCGGGGCGACCGGGGCGGTCCGGCGGGGCAACGGTGACGAGGATGGGAATTTCGGACGCCGGTCGCCGCAGCGTGGCGGGCAGGGTGGCGACCTGGGCCAGGCATTCCTCGATCGGCGGGGTGGCGAGGTCGGGGAGGAAGCTCGGACCCTCCCACCATTGATGCGCGGCGACGCGGAAGCAGTTGAGATTGGCCCCGACGGTCGGGTCCCAGAGGTTGCCGGTCTCGGACCCGATGATCTGGCCGCGGATGCCGGCGATGGTCGAGGGGCCGTCAGGACCGAGCGCCGACCAGATGCCGTAGCCGACGACCGAAAGTCCGGGGGCGATGCCTTTCTCAGCCATGGGGGCCGCCTTTCACGCCGCCGGGCCAGTGGGTTGCGCCCTCCAGCGGGCGTTCGACGATGATGGCGCGGGCGAATTCGAAAAGGTCGCGCTCGGCGGTGATCCGGCTGCGCCAGGTCAGGCACATGTGGGCGGCTTCGGGGAGGAACAGGACGGTGTCGAGGTTGGCGATCCGCTGGGTGATGCGGCCGGACTTCCTCTCGAAGGTGACGACGATCTGGGTCCGGGGAATTTCGCCGGAAAGCCGACCGCCGGGCGAGAGGTTGACCAGTTCCACCGGCTCGCCGCCCGTGGGGTAGGGGATCTGCTGGTCGGGGGCGGAGGCCTGGAAGTAGCGATCATCGAAGTCCAGCGGCAGTAGCGGCACGCGGTTGTCGAGCCAGGCATCGTCATAGGTGCCCGCGTATTGGCGGCGGGGAAGCCAGGTGCGGCCCAGGGGACCGAAGGCCATGGGCGGGAAGCCGCCATCGGGCGAGACCGCGTCCAGACCGAATTCCGAGGTCTGGGCCAGCGGCTTGCCCTCGCGGTTGACCGAATTCAGGTAGTAGCCGAGGCCCGCGGGGTTTTCCTGGAAGGCCTTGGCCATGGCGGGGTTCTCGGCCTCGGGGTCGATGCCGCCATAGGCCTGGTCATAGCCGATGTCCTGCACCAGGAAGGGGCGCTTCTCCGATGGCGTGTGGCCCGCCGCTCCGCGCAGCCAGATGCGGCTGCCGTGGGCGGTGAACTTCTTCGCCCACTGGCCGAGGCGGATGCCGACGTCGACGCTGGTTGCGGGCTCACCGTGCGGGGCATGGGCGCGAGCGTGGGCCAGGACGTCGCAGCGCGGGCGGAAATGGGCGAAATCGGTCTCGAAGACCGGGGCATCCCAGGCGGGATCGGGTCCGAAAACATCGGCCTCGATCAGGGGAAGTTGCACGGGTGCGACCAGGGACGGCTCGCCGCGATTGAGTGACAGGGTGAAGGTGCCACGCACCACCAGCACGATCACCTCATGCCCCTGCTTGTCCAGCGCGAGGGTGAAGTTCGCGGCGAAAGGCGTGGTGTTCTCCAGCCTCATACCCACCCCCTGAGTCGCGCCGGACCTACCATTTGCGGGTGAACCCCCGTGACTGGGGCACCACCGCGCCATGCCAGTTCGGCAGGGGCGCGTCCGGGGCGCGAGTGGCAAGCTCCAGTGCTGTGGCGCGCTGGTCAAGCTGGTAGGTCGCGACAGACTCGATGGGGGGCTGAATCGTCCAGGCCGCGACGCCCAGAAGATAGCGGGTCTGGGCCACGAACCGGGCGCGGTTCGGCGCAAGCCAGCGGGCCAGCTTTTCGGGATCGGGCCAATATAGCTTGGCCTCGATGAAGCTTTCCTGCGGGCAGGCGGCGACCACCGGGTCATCGGGGTCGTCCGGGAATTCCGCAAGTTCCAGCGATTCCGCGCTGAGCCGGGCGCCGGTGATGCGGCAGAAGGCGGCCCCGGCGATCCGCGACAGCACGGGTTCAGTCATCTGCCGCAAGAGCCAGTCGAGCGTGTCCGCCGCGCCAAGCGCCCCGGTCGCGACAATGCCCCAACGCTCGGTCAGCCGGTCGGACATGAGGCGGGAAATGGCGGCGCGGGCGGCGCGGTCTTCCATGACCAGCGGCAGAAGTTCAGCCACCATCCGGGCCTGTTGTGCAGGCGTCGCAGGGGTGACATGGGCCGCAAGGATCGCCGGGGCGGTGCGCCGGTCGCCCAGAAGCGCCGCCGCCCAGGCCGCCCGGAAGCGCAAGTCAGGGTCGCCTCCATCGGCCAGCCGGGCAAGATCGGGCGCAAGATCGGCGCGGCCAAGCTCGGCGGCCAGTCGCATGGCGCGGGCGGCCACGCGCGGGTCGCGGTGGGCCAGAAGCGGGCCGAGATGCCCTTTCGGGTCGATCCTGCGCCGACCGCAGACATCCAGCGCAATCCAGGCGGCCATCGGGTCAATGCCGGTGATCCAGTCCCGCATCCGCGCCGCCATGCGGTCAGGCGCGCACCAGGCCGCCGCCGCCCCCAGCGCCGCGACCTGATCCCAGACCAGCAGCTCGGGCGGCGCAAGCTCTGTCAGGGCCAGATCGGGCCGGGCATGCAGGAAGAGGTGGAAGGCGGTAAAGATCTCGCCGTATTCCGCCGCAATCGCCAGGGTTTCCAACGCCAGTTCCACCCCGGCCTCGCGCCCGATGACCAGCGCGTCGAGATGCCCGGCCAGACGGGATTCCAGATCGAAGATCTCGACCAGGCGAAAGTTGGGGCCGTCCTGACCCAGCCGCAGTTGAGCCGCGACGAAGGCGGCATTCTCGGCGTGAAGCCGCAAAATGCGGCGGTTTGGCAATGGCGCGTTGCAATTCATCTGGAAATGACCCCGCAAGGCCGTCATGCCCGCAGCTTAGAGCAAGTCGGGACAAATCCAAGCCCAGCTTTCCTGACCTGCCGGGGGAATCGCCGGATCGCTCAGCGCGCACCTGCCGCAAGGGCATTCAGCAGCGGGGCAAGATCGGCGGCGGCGCGGCAGACCAGCGCGCCTGCCTGCGCCAGGTCATCGCCCACATCGACCGGCAGGCTGGAATTCGAGCCTTCGGGGATCTGGTTCAGCCGCCCGCCGATCAGGACCGGAACCTCGACGCCCGCCGCGCGCAGGGCGTGAAAATAGCGCAGCGCAATGCCGTTGTAGGTGCTGATCGCCACGGCGTCCGGGCGATCCCGGCGCACCCGTTCAGCCAGGATCGCGGGGTCGGTGGACACGCCACCGTCCAGCACGGTCACGCCCAGACGGCGGAGGATTTCCTCGACCAGCATCTTGCCATGTTCATGCACGTCGCTGGTCGCAACCATCACCCGCAACCCGCGCAGGGCGGGACCTGCGGACTGGCCCTTCAGCGCATGGTCGGCCATCTCGGCCAGTTCCGACAGGATAGTCGCCGGGGCGACCGGCAGCCTGCCCCCCGGCGCTTCGGGATCGGGCTGACCAGCGCCGAACAAGGATTCCAGCCGCCGCGCGCCCATGCGGCGCAGCGCCAGAAGCAGCTGGAACGGGCAGGTGGTGTCGATTCCCTGCCGCGCCAGCCCCAGCAGGGCGGCCTCGGCAAAGGCCTGCCCTCCGGCCACGATCCGCGCCGCCATGGCATCGACCGGGGCGGGGTCGATCAGGGGAAGCCAACCGGACGCCAGTTCCGCCATTCGCCCGGCGAAAAGCTGCGCCTCGACGACCTCCTCGATCTCGGGGATGCGCTCGTTCTCGGTGACGGGGACGGCGTTGATCGCATGGCCGGTGGGCTGGCCGATCTGCCCCGCCGCATCGACCAGAAGATAGTTGGACAGGCTGGCGAAATTGGCAGCAGGACTGCCGCGATAGGCGGTGGTGTTGCCATAGATCATCGTCCCCGGCGCGGCGCCCACCTGCGCCAGGGCGCGCTGGAAGGCGAGGCGCGACAGGGGGTCCGAGAAGTGGTGGCCGTAGCAATGGCCGACCGGCGGGCCGATCAGGCTGGTGACGATATGGCGTTCCAGCAGCACCATGCCAAGGCAGGAGGCAAGGTCGGTGAACTGCGCGGCAAAGCCGTCGTCCAGATTCGACTGCACCAGAATGGGCACCGGCTGCGCCGCGATCAGGCCCAGGGCGCGGACGGTCTGGGCGGTGGCCTCGATGTCGTCGTCATGGCCGGGGATGCGGAAGGTGAAATACTGCCCGAGATTGCCGATCACCGTGCTGCCGGCGGCTAGGGCGGCCTGGGTATTCTCCACCGCCGCCGGGAAGCCCAGCACGAAATCGCCGAAATGCGGGGCGACCGGGGCGGCTGCGGTCAGGCGGACGAAATCCTCGATTCCGGGCAGGATCATCCCGGTGCCGCGCACCGCCTTGGACCTTTGGGCGCGGGGCAGGGCCATCGACCAGTCAAGGCACAGGCCGTAGCGGTCGACCGTCACGCCCTCGGCGGCGCAGGCTTCCCAGATTTCACCATAGGCGCGGCGGCTTTTGCCGGGATCGCGAAAGCCGATCTGGGCGTGCTGCATCACCCTGCCCTTGGCCATCTGCGCAAGCTTGAAACCGTATTCGCTGGCCGCGCCGACATGGCGCAGGAAGGCCGAGGGGCCAAGCCGCCAGTCGCGGGTCAGCGCGCGGCCCTCGGCCAAGAGGTCGGCACCGGAAGGCAGGTCGGGTTCGGGCAGCAGGGGGATCATCCGGTTTGGCCCCGCACCCGGACAAGCACCCGGTCCAGCGCGGCGGTCAGGGCAGCGGTGCCGCCCCCGGCGGCGAAATCGCGGAAGATCTGTTCATTCAGCCCGCCGGGGGTGGAATGTTCGGCGCGCAGGGTGGCGAAACCGGCGGGACTGTCCGCCGCGACCTTGCCGAGGTTCGCGAACAGGCTGGCAAGATAGGTGCGCGCGGCCCGGTCCTCCAGGCCCTGCGCCTCAAGCCAGCCCTGCGCGGTTTCGAGAAGGCCGAAATAGCTGCCCATCAGCGCCGATCCCACGGCCAGAAGGTCGAATTCGGCGATGTCCCGGCAGGGCAGCGCGGTGCCGAGGCGGTGGAAGAGGGCAGCGACCTCGGCGTCGGGCGGGAAGACCGGCGTCACCGAGGCGCGGTCGGCGACGAAGGGCAAGGGAACCGCGCGGATGATCGGCGGGTCAAACCCGATCCAGTCGCGCAAGGCGGCGATCTGGGTGGCGGCGATCAGGCTGACCACCTTCTGCCCGGACCGGAAGCGCAAGGGGCGGATCACCGCCTCGGCCACCTGCGGGCGGACGGCAAGCACCACCATGTCGCAACCGTCGATCACCGCCTGGTTGTCGGCGGCGACCCGCACCCCCGGAAAGCGCCGCGCCAGACCGGCGGCGACTGCGGCCCCGCGCGGCGAGACAAGGATGTCGGTGCCGCCCAGACCCTCGACCATGGCGGCGGCCATGGTTCCGGTGCCGATGAACCCCAGGGTCATGTCCGTCTCCAAATGCGGTCACTGTGGCCGCTTGCGCCCGCCATGCCCCGCCGGGACCGACCCGAGCCGGTCGTTTTCGGCGGTGTTGACAGGCCAGAGGCCGCTGTCATGGCGCGGTCTCGTCGTCGGGATGGCCAAGATCGACGAACCAGCCGCCCAGGCGCTGTACGGCCGGGGCTTTCGGGTCGGGGGGTGGAAACTTCGCCTCGACGCCGGCGCGGAAGGCTTCGGTATTGTCCTGCGCAAAATAGCCCAGATGCCCGGCCAGCCGGTTGTCGACCGGGTTCACCGCATTGTCGGACAGGCCGAAGGACAGTGTGAAGCCCACACGCGGCGCGGTCAGTGCGGCAGTGACCAGGCGGATGCAGTCGGCGAAGGACAGCCAGGACCACAGCATCCGCCGGTCCGTCGGTTCCGGGAAGGACGAGAAGATGCGCAGCGCGGCGGTTTCGATGCCGAACTTGTCCCAGTAGAGCCGGCCCAGATCCTCGGTGAAGCATTTCGACAGGCCGTAAAGCCCGTCCGGGCGGTGGGGAGCATCGGCGTCGATGTGGTCTTCCAGCCGGTGATAGCCGATGGCATGGACCGAACTGGCATAGACCACGCGGCGGACCCCGTGCTTCCGCGCGCCTTCGTAGACGTGATAGCTGCCCCGGATATTGGCGTTCAGGATCTGCTCCCACGGACGCTCCAGCGGCACCCCGCCGAAATGCACGATGGCATCCACGCCGCGACAGGCGGCCTGGGTGGCCGCTTCGTCGGCCAGGTCGAAGCACAGGGCCTCTTCGTTGGGTTGCAGGTCGGCGACGGGGGCCACATCGGCCAGCCGCAACCGCCGGGCAAGCGGTGCCAGCCCGCGCCGAAGTTCGGTGCCAAGCCGCCCGGCGGCCCCGGTGATCAGGATCGTGTCGAAGCGGGTCATCTTGCCTCCTTCAGGGCGGCGCCAAGGGCCGCCAGACGGGTCGCCGCATGGCTCATCGCGTCACATAGCCCCTGGAAACATCGGTTGCACGCGCCTCGGGATCACGCTGCGCCGGATCGCCGAACCCGCCGCCCCCCGGCAGGTGCAGGACCAGCCGCCGTCCCGCAGGCACCTGCTGCCAGCCCTTCGGCCTGAGCCGCGTGCCATCGTCCAGCGCCACGCTGCCGACCGCCCCCGGCTGGCCGCCATCGCGCCCGCGGGCGGCATGGCCCACCCGGTCGAACATGGCCGAGAAGTCGAACTCGTGCCCCGGCAGGGGTTCGATCTCGATGACCTGGCCCAGACCGCCGCGAAATTCGCCGTCGCCGCCGCTGTCGGGCCGAAGCTCCTTGCGCCAGATCACCACCGGGCCGGCCTGTTCGGTCGCCTCGATCGGCATGGTCATCACCCCCGAGGGGAAGGCGGTGGCCGACAATCCGTCAAGACCGGGGCGCGCGCCCATGCCGCCCGAGTTGAACATCAGGATCTCTGCCCGCCGTCCCGCGCCACCAGCGACCGGGCGGACCGACATGTGGATGTTCCACAGCGCCGCCGCCCCTTCGGCCAGAACCCGGCCGGGCAAGGCCTGCGCCAGCGCGCCAAGCACCAGATCGGGCACCAGATGGCCGATGACATGGCGCACCGACACCGGGGCCGGGCGCTCGGCGTTCAGGATATTGACCGGCGAGGCGACGGTGAACGGCTCCAGCGAGGCCCAGTTGTTCGGAATGTCGGGCGCCACCACGCATTTCAGCGCATAGCTGGCATAGGCCTTGGTATAGATGACCGGCACATTGATGCCGTGGCGGCTGATCGGGTCGGTGCCGGTGAAATCGACGGTCACGCCGTCGCCGATCCTGACCGTGCAGGCCAGACGGACCGGGCGGTCATAGCCGTCGGTCAACAGCGTGTTCGACCAGCTGCCACGCGGCAGGGCGGCGATCCGGTCGCGCATCGCGGCGGCGGTGCGGCTGAAGATGAAGCTACCAAGCCCCTCCAGCGAGGTCAGCCCGATCTCGTCCATCATCGCGATCAGGCGGCGGTGGCCGACATCGTTGCAGGCGGCCAGCGAATAGAAGTCGCCGACCACCTGGTCGGGCTCGCGCACATTGGCGCGCAGCATCTGGACAAGGATCCGGTTCACCACGCCGCGTTCGGCGAATTTCAGGATCGGGATCTGGAGGCCTTCCTCGTAGACCGATTTGCCATCCGCCCCGAAGCCGCGCCCGCCCACATCGACCACATGCGCCGTGCAGGCAAAGAAGCCGACCAGCCGGTCCCCCAGAAAGCTGGGCGATACCATGGTGATGTCATGCAGGTGGCCGGTGCCCTTCCACGGGTCGTTGGTGACATAGGTGTCACCGGGGAACATGGCGTCGCGGCCGATCTCGGCGATGAAATGCAGCACCGCTTCGGCCATCGTGTTCACATGTCCCGGCGTGCCGGTGACGGCCTGCGCCAGCATCCGCCCCTCGGGGTCGAAAACCCCCGCCGAGAGATCGCCCGCCTCGCGCACCGAGGTGGAAAACGCAGTGCGCAGCAGCGTCATCGCCTGCTCTTCCACCACCGAGATCAGCCGGTTCCACATCACCTGCAGGCGGATTTCTCTGGTGGGATCGGGGGTCGGGCCACTCATTGCGCTGCTCCTTTGCGGATCAGGAGAAGGCTGCCGTCCTCCTGCATCACCGCATCGAAGGGCGAGGTGACGGTGGTCGAGGTTTCAGACTCCACGATCACCGCCGGGCCGCTGACGCGCGTGCCGGGGCGCAGCATGTCGCGCGCGACAATGGCAGTGGGCAAGGCCTCGCCCCGCGCCGGATCGAATACCGCGCGAAGGACCGGAACCGGAGCCGCATCCCGCCCCAGGGTCAGAGTGTGGCGCTCGGGGGCGGGGCGGTCGTCGGAAGTCTTGACCGAAAGCGTGACGATCTCGATCTCCAGCCCCGACAGGCCGTCAATGGTGCGGCCGAAGAAGCCGGCATAGGCCGCCAGGAACCGCGCACGGATCAGACCGGCATCGGCGGCGGTGAAGGGGCGCACCGGCAGCGGCACCGGGATTTCCCAACCCTGGCCGCGATAGCGCATGAAGGCCGTGACCTCGCACCGGATCCGGGCTGCGGTGCCCTGCCGCACGAAGCCCTCGGCAGTGGCTTTCAGCCCGTCGAGCAGCGCATTCACCGCCGCCGGATCGAATTCCGCAAGGCCGATGATGCGCGAGGCCAGCGCCTCGTAGCCGAAGGGCGCCTTCAGAAAGCCGATGGCCGAACCCACCCCTGCGCCCGGCGGGATCAGGCAGCGGTCGATCCCAAGCTTCTCGCACAACCGGGCGGCATGCAGGGGCGCGGCGCCACCGAAGGCCACCATGATGTTGTCCGCGATGTCCTTGCCGTTTTCCACCGCATGCACGCGGGCGGCATTGGCCATGTTCTCGTCCACCACCTCGCAGATGCCGAAGGCGGCGGCCTCTGCCGTCAATGCCAGCCGGTCGCCCACATCGCGGGCGATGGCCGCCTTGGCGGCGTCCAGCGACAGCCGGATCGCGCCGTCCGCGAAATTCTCGGGGTCGATCTTGCCCAGCACCAGATCGGCATCGGTGATCGCCGGGCGCTGGCCGCCGCGCTGGTAGCAGGCCGGGCCGGGCTCGGAGGCGGCGCTTTCCGGGCCGGTCTGGATGCGCCCCATCGCATCGACCCAGGCAATCGACCCGCCGCCCGCCCCGATCTCGATCATCTCGATCACCGGGATGGAGATCGGCATCCCCGATCCCCTGGCAAAGCGCGTGCTGCGCGCCACCTCGAAGCTGCGGGCGGTTTTCGGGGTGAAATCCTCGATCAGGCAGATTTTCGCGGTGGTGCCGCCCATGTCATAGCTGACCACCTTGTCCAGCCCGAAGCGCCGCGCCACGTCGGCGGCGAAGATCGCGCCGCCCGCCGGGCCGCTTTCCACCAGCCGCACCGGGAATTCCGCCGCCGTCTCGACCGAGATCAGGCCGCCGCCGGAATGGATCATGAAGACCGGACAACGCGCGCCATGGTCTTTGAGCCGGGTTTGCAGCCGGTCGAGATAACCTGTCATCTGCGGTCGCACATAGGCATTGGCGCAGACGGTGTTGAAGCGTTCGAACTCGCGCATCTGCGGCGAGACTTCGCACGAGATCGAGATCGGCAGCCCGACCTTCGCCGCAAGGATCGCCCGCGCGCGGATCTCGTGCGCGGGATTCATGTAGGCATGGAGAAAGCCGATGGCGACCGCCCCGTAACCGCCCGCCGCGATCCGGTCGGCGACCGCCTCCAGCCCTGCCTCGTCCAGGGTGGCAAGTTCTTGTCCCTGCGCGCCGATCCGGCCGCGAACGACGAAGCGGTCCTCGCGCGGGACCAGCGGCGGCGGCAGGCGCAGGTTCAGGTCATACTGGTCGAAGCGGCTTTCCGTCCGCATCTCGATCACGTCGCGGAACCCTTCGGTCGTCAGGAAGGCGACCTTCGCCCCACGCCGCTCGATCAGGGCATTGGTCGCCAGCGTCGTGCCGTGGATCAGGATGTCGAGATCGCCGTAACCCACCCCCGCCTGCGCCAGAACCACGTCGATCCCGTCCAGGATCGCCTGGTCCGGCGCGGCATAGTTCGTCAGCACCTTGGTCGAATAGATCCTGCCCCGGCACTCCAGCGCGATGTCGGTAAAGGTGCCGCCGATATCGGCGCCCGCCCTGATCTGGCCGGTCATCGCTTGTCCCTGGCCGCTTCGGCTGTCGCCCGCATCTGCGACAGGGTCTGCCGGGGTGTCAGCGCCTCGGGCGAGATCACCAGTTCCAGCACCGATCCGGTGCGGCTGGCCCTGGCGCGGGCGAAGGCGGCGGGGAAATCCTCGGTCCGTTCGACCCGTTCGGCATGGAAGCCGTAGGACTGCGCCAGCAGCACGAAATCGGGATTCTCCAGCGTCGTGCCGGACACGCGCGCCGGATAGCTGCGTTCCTGATGCGCGCGGATCGTGCCGTAGATGCCGTTGTTCAGGATCAGGATGACCGGCTGCGCCCCGGCCTGCATCGCCGTGCCAAGCTCCTGGCAGGTCATCTGGAAATCGCCGTCGCCGGCAAAACAGACCACGGTGCGATCCGGAAAGGCCAGCTTGGCGGCCACCGCCGCCGGAACACCATAGCCCATCGCCCCGGATTGCGGCGCAAGAAGTCGTGCCTTCGGTCCGAACTTGTAGAACTTGTTCGGCCAGACGGTGAAATTGCCCGCCCCGTTGGTCAGGATCGCATCCTTGGGCAGCACTGCACGGACATGTGCCATCACCGGCCCCATGTCGACCGGCGAGGGCTGCGGCGGCAGATCGAACCCGGCGTCCCAGGCGGCGCGGCCCTGCGCCCGCCACGCGGCCCAGCCCCCCGTCACCGGCCTTAACGCCGCAGCAAAGGCGTTCGGCCCGGCCTGAATGCCAAGTGTGGGTTGATAGACCTTGCCGATCTCGCGGTCGGAGGCATGAACATGGATCAGCCTTTGCACCGGCACCGGAACGTCCAGCAGAGTATAGCCGTCGGTGGTCATTTCCCCGAAACGGGTGTTGATCGCCAGGATCACATCCGCCTCGCGCACCAGCGCCTTCACATGGGCGGGCATCCCGACCCCCGCCTCGCCAGCATAGCAGCGCGAGAAATTGTCGAACTGGTCCTGATAGCGGAAGGCCGCGACGACCGGAATATCGCTGGCCTCGGCAAAGCCTTGCAGCGCGGCCCGCCCGGCCCCGGTCCAGCTGCAGCCACCCAGAAGGATCAAGGGGCGCTGCGCTGCCGCCAACAACGCAAGCGCCTGATCCAGCGCCCCGGCCTCGGGGGCGGGCTCGGCGATCCGCGCCGGGCCGGTCAGCGGTGTGGCATCGGTCAGGCTGGTCAGCATATCCTCGGGCAGCGCAATCACCACCGGGCCTGGGCGGCCGGTCAGGGCCGTGGTCCAGGCCCGGGCAAGGATTTCGGGAATCCGGTCCGCATCGTCGATCTCGACCGCCCATTTCGCCATCGCGCCGAAGACCGATGGGTAGTCGATCTCCTGAAATGCCTCGCGGCCCTTCATGTCGGTTCCGACCTGGCCGACGAAAAGGATCATCGGCACGCTGTCCTGCATCGCGGTGTGGATGCCGATCGCGGCATTCGTCGCCCCCGGCCCGCGCGTCACGAAGCAGAGGCCCGGCTGGCCGGTCAGCTTGCCCCAGGCCGCCGCCATGAAGGCCGCGCCGCCCTCGTTCCGGCAGAGGACAAAGTCGAGCCGGTCTTTCGTGTCGTGCAGCGCATCCAGCACCGCAAGGTAGCTTTCCCCCGGTACCCCGAACCCTTTGGTCGCGCCAAGCGCCACCAGGCTTTCCACCAACAGCCGACCGCCGTTCCGCATCGCCCGTCTGCCCCCGTCCTGTTCCGTCCTGTCCTGCAGTCATGCCATCTTGCCCCGGTGGCGGAAATCAGGAACTGCCGCAGACCGACAAGTTCTTTGTCGGCCCCCGTCAGGATCATTCCCGGCGTCAGGTGTCGCGCCGCGCGCTGAAGACCGGGCGGGGCACCGGGCGGAAGGCTGCCAGCGCGCCTTGCCCGACGACAACGGCCCAGGCACAAAGCCAGGACAGCACGACCACCAGACCCGCGTCCGACCAGAAGAGCCGCAGCAGTACGGCCAGTTGCAGCAGCGCGAACGCCACCAGCGTCCTGCGCCCCGCGATCAGCCGATCCGGCGCGCGCGGCATGAAGGCGCGGGCCATCACCGCCAGCACCATGCTGCCCATCAGCCCCATGGTCAGCGCGTGGACGAGGGTGGCGACCGGCAATGTCGTCCATCCGATCAGCCCGGCCCCGACCAGCGCCAGCCCCAGCGGCAGCCAGAGCCAGGCCAGGACCAGCAGCGCGAGGTCGCCGTGCCCCCGCAGCGCCGGGGCCAGCGCCCAGCCCCGCATCCGAAGGCCCTGCCCGAGCGCGGCGGCTAGCGCCACGCCGCCGACCCAAGGCTCCGTCACCCCCGACAGATGCAGGACCAGCGCCAGACCCAGAGCCCCATCCGCCAGCCGCGCGCCCAAAGGCAGCGCGCCGCGTCCCGAGCGATCCCCGGTCCGTGCTGCCAGAAACGCGGGCACGATCCGCCCGCCGACCAGCGCGACCAGCAGCGCCATGCCCAGAACCGCCGTCAGGCTGTCCGAGGCCAGCCGCAGCCGCAGCGCGATCAGCAGCAACAGCAGCGGTGCCAGCGCAATCGGCAACCGCCCCCAGGCCCCCGCCCGCGCGACCGGCACGGCCAGGCTGAATGCCAGACCCAGCGGATAAAGCGCCAGCCCCGCCAGCGCCAAACCGTCCGGCTGGCAGGCACCCCCGGCAACCCGCCCGATGACCCAGGCCAGGACCAGCGCCATCGTCCCGCGCGACGAGATACCGCCGCCCTTATCCCCCGCCAGCTTCAGCCAATGCGGCAGCGCCGACAAAAGGTAGCCCCCCATCGCCGCCCCGGCAAAGCCCAAGACCAGCTCTTGCCGATGCCAGGCGACCGGGTCGCAAGTGAGGCCGGGCCAAAGCCAGACCAGCGGCACCAGCGCGGCCCAGACCGACCCCGCGAGGAACAGCGGCAGGTGCGGCGCGCGCCAGAGCCGGTGCAAGTCAGGCAGCGGCCTCGAAGCGCGGGAAGAGGACGGTGTTCTCCAGATGCATATGCGTGACAACATCCTCGGAGAACTTTGCCAGCCCGGTGTAAAGCGCGGTCCAGGACCGGCAGGCGCCTTCGGGCAGGGTCAGGCCGTGGGTCACATGCTCAAGCTTGCGCAGCAGCCCGGCGGTATGGTCGTGCTCGTGCCGCATCGCCCCGATCGGGTGGACGATCATCGGATGGCCGCCCTGCCGCATCATCGGGAACAGCACCTGTTCTTCCTTGGCCATGTGGTATTCCAGATCGTCACGCAGCGCGACCAGCGCCTCGGTCAGGCCAAGCGGGGCCTCGTCATGGTCGCCGTGGACGGTTTCCACCTTCTGCGCCAGGGGGATCAGCCAATCCATCTCGGTGCGGTGGGTCGCATGATACCGGGTCAGGATATGCTCGATCAGCGGCAGCGTTTCCTCGGGCGCGGTGCGGGCGGCCCCGGCCTCCAGCGCGCGCAGGGCGTCCAGCAGCGGCGCGACGGCCAGCCCTTGCCCCGCTGCGGCTTCGGCCAGCGTGAGCTTGCCGCCACAGCAGAAGCTGATCCCGTTCTGGCGGAAGACCTCCGCCGCGCCGGGGAGGGTGGAGGCGATGTCGCCGACGTTGGACTGGGGGGAAAGTTCGGTCATGGGGCAGGTCCTTCGGTTGGGTTCCAGGCGCGGGCCTGGGGGGTTGCGATGTGCAGAAGATCGACCGCGCGGGCGGCGATCTGCGCGGTGATCTGCGCGGTCGTTTCGGGGCGCAGGTAGAAGGCGGGAACCGGGGGCAGCACCACCGCCCCCATCTCGGTCACGGCGGTCATGTTGCGCAGATGCGCCAGGGTCAGCGGGGCCTCGCGCGCCAAGAGCACCAGCGGACGGCGCTCCTTCAGCTGGACGGAGGCCGCGCGGGTGAGGAGGTTGTCATCCAGCCCATGCGCGATGGCGGCCAGGCTGCGCATCGAACAGGGCGCGACGATCATGCCCTGCACCGGGAACGACCCGCTGGCGATGGCGGCGCCGAGGTCGACCACCGGATGCAGCCGGTCGGCCAGCGCCACCAGCTCGTCGCGTGCGGCGGGGCCGATCTCCAGCGCCAGCGTGCGTTCGGCCATGGCGGAGAGGACGAGTTCCACCACCGCGCCCGCGTTGCGCAACGCCCGCGCGCAGTCCAGCGCCAGCGTCGCGCCGGAGGCCCCCGAGACGCCCAGCACCACCCGCGCGGTCATCGGATGACCCCGCGCAGAAGCTCGGTCGCGCGGGCCTCATGCGCGGGGTCCAGGGCCATGACCTTGCCCCATTCCCGCGTGGTTTCGGCCCCGATCTTCGTCGTCGCGTCGATGCCAAGCTTGCCCGCCAGCCCCTCGCGCGGGGAGGCGAAGTCGAGGTAATCCATCGGCGTTCCGTCCAGCACCATCACGTCGCGCGCCGGGTCCATCCGGGTGGCCATCGCCCAGGCGATGTCGTCCCAGCTGCGCGGGTCGATGTCGCGGTCCACGACGACGACGGTCTTGGTGTAGCTGAACTGCGCCAGCATGCCCCACAAGGCCAGCATCACCCGCCGCGCCTGCCCCGGATAGCGCTTGTCGATCTGCACCACGGCCATCCGGTAGGAACAGGCGGCGGGTGGCAGCCAGAGGTCGGTCACTTCCGGGATCTGCGCGCGGATCACCGGCAGGGCCAGGGTGTTGAACACCTCGCCGATCACCGACGGCTCGTCCGGCGGGCGGCCGGTGACGGTGGTCAGATACAATGGGTCGCGGCGGTGGGTGATCGCGGACAGCCGCATCACCGGGAAGGGTTCGACCGAGTTGTAATAGCCGGTGTGGTCGCCGAACGGGCCTTCGGGGGCGGTCTCATTGGGGTGGACCCAGCCTTCCAGGATGATCTCGGCAGTGGCGGGGACCAGAAGCGGCACGCTCCTTGCCGGCACCACCTCGGCCCGCGCCCCGCGCAAGACGCCGGAGAAGGCCAGTTCCGACACCGTTTCCGGCAGGGGCAGCGCGGCGGAGAGCAGTGTGGCGGGGTCAGCCCCGAGCGCAATCGCCACCGGCATCGGCTCGCCCGCCCGCTGCCAGCTCCGGTGATGCGCCGCGCCGCCGCGATGGGCGAGCCAGCGCAGGATCAGCCGGTCGGGGCCGATGACCTGCGCGCGGTAGACGCCGAGGTTGTAGCGCGCCAGCTGCGCCGGCTCCGACCCCTGCGGCCGGGTGACGACGACCGGCCAGGTGATCAGCGGCCCGGCATCTTCGGGCCAGGGGGTCTGCACAGGCAGGAGCGACAGGTCGAGCGGGGCCGCCACCTCTTGCGCCGGGGCCTTGCGGATGAGTTTCGGGCGACTTTGCAGCGCGGCCTTCAGCACCGGCCAGCGCGACAAGGCGTCGCGCATCCCCTCGACCGGGGCCGGGCTGCGCAGGGCGGCCAGGAACTCGCCGAAGGCAGGCACCTCGTCAGGGGACAGGCCCAGCCCGGCGGCCACCCGGTCCGGTGTGCCGAAAAGGTTGGCGATCACCGGCATCCCCGCCCGCTGCCCGCCTGCCATCGCCGCATCGAAGCGCAGAACCGGGCCTTTTCCACGCAAAGCCGCCAGTTGCACCGCCGTCATCTCGTGCCGGATATCGACCGGCTGGCCGATCCGCGCCAGATCGCCCGCCGCCGCCAGATGGGCGAGGAAGGCGCGAAGATCGGGGAAGACGGGCAGGCTGCGCATCGGGCATAAGGTCCTTTGTCCCGGCGATAGCGCGAAGCCCGGCTTCGGGACTTGACTATGGTCAACCCCCCGGCGGCCCCCCTCGCCTATGACGGATCAACCGACCAAGGATTGCCCGATGTCCGTCCCCCTGCCGCGCCTGCCGCGTGCCCTGGGCCTTGCCGCCCGCCCGCTGCCCCTGCCGCCGCTGAACCTTGTCCTCGGCCGGTTGACCCGCCGCCTTGCCGGGGCACATCCCACGCTGCTGCGCCGCCTTGGCGACCATGCCGCCCGCCGCTTCCTGCTCGACCCGACCGATCTGCCCTGGGTCCTCCTGCTGCACCCCGGACCCGCGACGATGACCGCCCATCCCCGCGCCCGCCCGCCCGCGCATGACGCACGCATTGCCGGGCCGCTGTCCGCCTTCCTTGCGATGATGCACGGGGCCGAGGATGGCGACGCGCTGTTCTTCTCGCGCGACCTGACGGTCGAGGGCGACACTGCCGCCGTCCTTGCCCTGCGCAACGCGATGGACGACGCCGAGCTGGACCTGACCGAGGAACTCGCCGCACTGGCCGGTCCGCTGGCCAGCCCCCTGCGCCGGATGCTGGCCGGGGCGGAACGCGCGACCGGCCTGCACCTGCACCGCGCCGAACTGGGAGACCTGCCATGATGGAACTCGTCTGTCCCGCCGGTACCCCCGCCGCCCTGCGCGCCGCGGTCGAGGCCGGGGCGCATGCCATCTACTGCGGCTTTGCCGATGAGACCAACGCGCGGAACTTCCCCGGCCTGAACTTCTCGCCCGAGGAACTGGCCGAGGGCGTTGCCTTCGCCCATGCACGGGGCGCCAAGGTGCTGGTGGCGATCAACACCTTCCCCCGCGCCGGGGCGGAACCCCTCTGGCACCGCGCGCTGGTCAATGCCGAAGCCGCGCGGGTGGATGCGGTGATTCTGGCCGACATCGGGCTTCTGGCGCATGCCGCCGAGCATCACCCCGCCCTGCGCCGCCACCTCTCGGTCCAGGCCGCCGCCGCCAATCCCGATGCGATCAACCTTTACGCCAGCGCCTTCGGTGTCCGCCGCGTCGTGCTGCCGCGCGTGCTGACCGTCGAGGAAATCGCCGCCATCAACCGCGAGATCGAGGTGGAAACCGAGGTCTTCGTCTTCGGCGGCCTCTGCGTGATGGCCGAAGGGCGCTGTTCGCTGTCGTCCTATGCCACCGGCCAGTCGCCCAATATGAACGGCGTCTGCTCGCCCGCCAGCCATGTCGCCTATGCCGAAGAGGGCGGCGACCTTGCCGCGCGGCTGGGGGGCTTCACCATCCACCGCACACCGAAATCCGCCCCCGCGCCCTATCCCACGCTCTGCAAGGGCTGCTTCACCTCCGGCGCGCAGACCGGCCATATCTTCGAGGACCCGGTGTCGCTGGACGCCACCCACCTGATCCCGCGGCTGGCCAAGGCCGGAGTCCGTGCGTTGAAGATCGAGGGGCGCCAGAGGAGCCGCGCCTATGTGGCGCAGGTGGTCCGCGCCTTCCGCGCTGCGGTCGAGGCGCAGGCGGCAGGCCGCCCCCTGCCCGACAGCGCGCTGGCCCGGCTGACCGAGGGTCAGGCCGCCACCGCCGGCGCCTATGCGAAAACCTGGAGATGACGATGGACCTGACCGTCGGCCCCAATTTCTTCTTCTGGCCCGCCGAGACGGTGCGCGCCTTCTACAGCGACCTTGCCCCGGCCCCCGTCGCCCGTGTCGTGCTGGGCGAGCTTGTCTGTTCCAAGCGGCTGCCGTTCTGGCAGGGCGAGATTCCCGGCGCGGTGGAGAGCCTGCTGGCGGCGGGGAAAGAGGTCGCCGTCACCTCGCTGGCCCTCATCACGCTGAAGCGCGAACGCAAGCTGACCGCCGAACTTGCCGATCTTGGCCTGCCGGTCGAGGTGAACGACCTGACCGCCCTGGCGCATGTCCCGCAGGGCCAGCCGTTCTGGGTCGGCCCCTTGGTCAATGTCTACAATGAAGGCACCCTGCGCTGGCTGATCCGGCGCGGGGCGACCCGCGTCTGCCTGCCGCCGGAACTGACGCTCGCCTCCATCGCCGTGCTGGCGAAGCTGGGCCGGGAGGAAGGCGTTGCGGTCGAGGTCTGGGGCCATGGCCGCCTGCCGCTGGCGATCTCGGGGCGCTGCTACCACGCGCGGCTGCACGACCGGATCAAGGACAGCTGCCAGTTCGTCTGCGGCGAGGATCCGGACGGCCGCGACGTGGCAACGCTGGACGGTCAGCCATTTCTGGCGGTGAACGGGGTGCAGACGCTCAGCCAGTCGACCGCCAGCATGGCGCATCAGGTCGAGGCGCTGGTGGAAGCGGGGGTCGCCGCCTTGCGCCTCTCGCCGCAGTCGCAGGGCTTCGGTCCGGTCTGCGCCGGATATGCCGACCGGCTGGCGGGCCGGATCACCGCCCCGGCGCTGGAGGCGTTGCTGCGCCCGCTGGTCCCCGGCCAGCGCCTGTCGGACGGGTTCCCGACAGGTGCTTCGGGTGCCACCTGGTCGGGGGCGGCGGCGCTCTAAACCCTCGCTTCAGACCGGCACGTTCAGGCTGTGCTTCACCCGCTTCAGCGTGAAGCTGGTGTTGATCGACTGCACGTTCGGCAGCTCCACGATGGCGTTCTTCACCACCGCCTCGTAATGCCGGACGCTGGTCGCGATGACCTGCAGCACATAGTCATATTCCCCGCTCAGCGAATAGCATTGCATCACCTCGGGCACTTTCGCCACCGCCTCCTCGAAGGCGCGCAGCCGGTCGCGCTGGTGGTGGGAAATCTTCACGAAGCACAGGACGAGGATCTCGAACCCCACCGCCTCCGGATCGACGACAAAGCGTTTCGGGCTGATCGCCCCGATCTCCTGCAAGCGTTGCAACCGCCGCCAGCAGGGGGAATGGCTCAGTCCCGCCACCTCGCCCAACTCGCGCAGGGTCAGGTCGGGCTGGTCCTGCAAGGCGCGCAGGATGCGGCGGTCTGGCTCGTCAAGCTCCATGCGACTC
>JAGPCN010000270.1 GCA_018058035.1 Fuscovulum sp. | reverse complement strand
CAGCGACCATGTGGTCGAGCGGGTGAACTACCTGTGGCTGGCGCATTCCAAGCTGCGCCCCGCCTCTTTCGGCCCCGAGATCCTGCTGGGAGGCATGCCCGCCGACCTGCGCGGCATGTCGCGCATCCGCCGCGACGGGGCGGTGATCTGGGAAAAGCCCTTCCTGTCGGGCGAGGCCAACATGTCGCACAGCTACGCCAACCTGGAACACCACCACTTCAAGTATGATCTGTTCCGCCAGCCTGGCGACCTGCATGTGCACATGTTCGGCACGGCCACGCTGTCCTTTGCCGATGGCGTGAAGACCCAGGCCGGCGATGTGTTCGAGATCGAGGCCGCGCCCTTCGGCCTGCCGCTGAGAAACCCGCTGGCCTTCGCGCCGAAAGAGGATGGCGCGACCGCCGTCCAAGCCCTGTGAGGACGAGATGACCTTCAAGCCCGCCAAATGGCCCCGAAAGCTGCGCAGCCAGGAATGGTTCGCGGGCACCTCGAAGGACGCGATCTATCACCGGTCCTGGATGAAGAACCAGGGCCTGCCCGCCGACCTGTTCGATGGCCGCCCGGTGATCGGCATTCTCAATACGTTCAGCGAGTTGAACCCCTGCAACGCCCACCTGAACGACCTGGCCGAACGGGTGAAGCACGGGGTCTATGAGGCCGGCGGATTGCCGGTGATCGTGCCGGTGTTCTCGGTCTCGGAATCCGGGTTCCGGCCCACGGCGATGATGTTCCGAAACCTTGCCGCCATGGCGGTCGAGGAAACCATCCGCGGCCAGCAGATGGACGGCGTCGTCTGCCTGGTCGGCTGCGACAAGACCACGCCCAGCCTGCTGATGGGCGCGGCCAGCTGCGACCTGCCGACGATCATGGTCTCGGGCGGGCCGATGCTGAACGGCTATTTCCGGGGCGAACGTGTCGGCTCCGGCACCCACCTGTGGAAGTTCTCCGAGGCCGTGAAGGCCGGAGAAATGACGGAGGCGGAATTCGTCGAGGCCGAGGCCTCGATGAGCCGCTCTCCGGGGGCGTGCAACACCATGGGCACGGCCTCGACGATGGCATCCATGGTCGAGGCCCTGGGGATGACGCTCTCGGGCAACGCCGCGATCCCGGCGGTCGACAGCCGCCGCCGGGTGATGGCGCATCTGACCGGGCGGCGCATCGTGCAGATGGTGAAGGACGACCTGAAACCGTCCGACATCCTGACGCGCACGGCCTTCCAGAACGCCATCCGCACCAACGCGGCGATCGGCGGGTCTACCAACGCCGTCATCCACCTTCTGGCCATCGCCGGCCGCTGCGGCATCGACCTGAGCCTGGACGACTGGGACCAATGGGGCCGCGACGTGCCGACCATCGTCAACCTGATGCCCTCGGGCAAATACCTGATGGAGGAATTCTTCTACGCCGGCGGCCTGCCTGCGGTGATCAAGCGGCTGGGCGAGGCGGGCCTCTTGAACCGCGACGCGCTGACGGTGTCGGGCGGCCCGGTCTGGGACGAGGTGAAGGATGCGCGCATCGACAATGACGACGTGATCCTGCCGGCAGAAAAGGCGCTGACGCAGTCGGGCGGGGTGGTGGTGCTGCGCGGCAACCTGGCACCGGACGGGGCGGTGCTGAAGCCCTCGGCCGCCAGCCCGCACCTGATGCAGCACCGCGGCCGGGCGGTCGTGTTCGAAGACATCGACGACTACAAGGCCCGGATCGAGGACGAGGCGCTGGAGATCGACGAGACCTGCGTCATGGTGCTGAAGAATTGCGGCCCTCGCGGCTATCCCGGCATGGCCGAGGTCGGCAACATGGGCCTGCCGCCCAAGGTTCTCCGCAAGGGGATCACCGACATGGTGCGGATTTCCGACGCGCGCATGTCGGGCACGGCCTACGGCACGGTGGTGCTGCACACCAGCCCCGAAGCGGCGCGCGGTGGCCCGCTGGCGGTGGTGCGGACCGGCGACATGATCGAACTGGACGTGGCCGCGCGGCGGCTGCACCTGGATATCCCCGAGGCCGAGTTGCAGGCCCGGCTGGCCGCCTGGAAACCGGCGGTGGAACCGCCCGCCTCGGGCTATGCGAAGCTTTACCACGACCACGTCCAGGGCGCCGACAAGGGCGCCGACATGGACTTCCTGATCGGCTGCCGCGGCAACGCCGTGGCGCGGGAGAGCCACTGATGACCGTCGCCGCCTGCCTGGTCGGGATCGGCAAGATCGCGCTGGACCAGCATGTCCCGGCGCTGGCGGCCAGCCCGGACTTTCACCTGGCCTGCACGGTGTCGCGCAAGGGCAGCGTGCCCGGCGTGCCTGCCTTCACCACGCTGGAGGCCGCCCTGGCCGCGCATCCCGAGGTCCGGGTGGTATCGCTCTGCCTGCCGCCAGTGCCGCGCTATCCGGCGGCCGAGGCTGCCCTGGCGGCGGGGCGGCATGTGATGCTGGAAAAGCCGCCGGGCGCGACGCTGGCCGAAGTCCATGCGTTGCAGACGATGGCCGCCGCCCGCGGCCTGACGCTCTATGCCACCTGGCACAGCCGGATGGCGCGTGCGGTGGCACAGGCCAAGGCCTGGCTGGCGGGGCGGCAGGTCGCGCGCGCCCGCATCGACTGGCGCGAGGACGTGCGCAAATGGCACCCTGGCCAGGACTGGGTGTTCGAACCGGGCGGGATGGGCGTCTTCGACCCGGGCATCAACGCGCTGTCGATCCTGACCGAAATCCTGCCCGCCTCGGTCCACCTGACCGGGGCCGTGCTGAAGTTCCCCGAAAACCGCCAGACGCCCATTGCGGCGGACCTGGAGTTTTCGGGCAATGTCAGCGCCGGCTTCGACTGGCGGCAGGAGGGGCCGCAGACCTGGGACATCACGGTCGAGACGGCGGACGGCGGGCGGATGGTCCTGCGCATGGGCGGCAACCTGCTGGAGATCGACGGACGGCCCGTGGCGGGCGAGGCCGACATCATGGGCGAATACCCTGCGCTTTACGCGCAGATGGCGCGGCTGGTGGCCGAAGGCCGGTCAGACGCCGACCTTGCGCCCATGGTGCATGTGGCCGATGCCCTGACGCTGGGCCGCCGCGAGGTGGTGGAGCCGTTCCACTTCTGACCGACCGGTGAAGCAATTGCGCGGCTGCCGCCGCAAGTCTTCTTTCGTGGGGGCTGGCGTTTGGGCGGGATGGCAGATGTCGCCTGACGAGGGGCCAGCCCCTCGAGCTCCCCGGGGTATTTTCACCAGAATGAAGCCCATGCCCCTTCAGTCCGGTGCAAGTACCCCGGGGGGTTTGGGGGGCTGGCCCCCCATCAGCCGAGGAGGAGGGCGCATGCCCGACGACGAGAGGAAAGGCTTCGCCGTCAGGCGTCCATTGCTTCACCGCCGGTCATTGCCGGTGCAATCGCTGCCCGGTAGGGTGCCGGCATGACCGGATGGATCGAATTCGCGGCCGCGATGGCGCTGTTCCTGATCTCGCACCGCCTGCCGGCCTGGCTGGGGGTGAAGGGATGGCTTCAGGCGCGGTTGGGGGCTGCGGGCTACATCGCCCTGTTCTCGGTGCTGTCGGTCGCGCTGCTCTGGTGGCTGATCCTGGCGGCCGGGCGGGCGCCCTTCGTGCCGCTCTGGGACCAGCAGGTCTGGCATCGCTGGGCGGTGAACCTGGCGATGCCGGTTGTCGGGCTTCTGGCGGTCTTCGGTGTCGGCGCCGCCAATCCCTTTGCCTTCGAGGGCCGGGCCGAGGGCTATGACCCCTATCGCCCCGGCATCGCCGGACTGACGCGGCAACCGCTGCTCTGGGCGCTGGCGATCTGGGCCGGGGTGCATCTTCTGCCGAACGGCGACGTCGCGCATGTGCTGCTGTTCGCGCCGATGCTGGTCTTTTCGCTGGCCGGCATGGGCATCGTCGAGCGGCGGCGCCGCCGCGCGATGGGGGCGGCGGAGTGGCAGCGCCTGACGGCGCGCACCGGGCTTGTGCCGCTGGCAGCACTGCTTTCGGGGCGGTGGCGGCCGCAGGGGCCGCCCTCCCTGGTGCGGCTGGCGATCTGGGCCATCGCCTGGGCGCTGGTCTGGCACCTGCACGCGCCGGTGATCGGTGTCTGGCCGGGGGTCTGACCGGCACGCCTCCGGGGGCTTGTCTTTGCCGCGCCGCCCGGCTCAGATGCGCCGGCAATCCAAGGAGCCCCCCCATGACCCCGGTGTTCGACGGCCACAACGACCTGCTTCTGCGCCTGCATCAGGCGCCCGACCGGCGCGCCGAGATCTTTCTGACCGGCGAGGGCAAGGGCCATCTGGACCTGCCGCGGATGCGGGCGGGCGGGTTCGCCGGCGGGTTGTTCGCGATCTATGTGCCCTCGCCGCATGATGAAGGCTTTGACTATCTGTCCGCGATGAACAGCCCGCCCTATGACCTTGCGCTGCCCGATCTGATCGGCGATGCGGCGGCGATCGGGCCGGCGATGCATCAGGCGGGCCTGTTCCACTGGATGGAGCGGGCCAGCGGCGGCGCCTTCCGCGCCTGCCGGACGGTGGCGGCGATCCGTGCCGCCGTGGCCGGGGACGCGGTGGCGGGCGTGATGCACATGGAGGGCGCCGAGGCGATCGGGCCGGACCTGGATGCGCTGCATGTCCTGCATGCGGCGGGCCTGCGCTCGTTGGGTCCGGTCTGGAGCCGGCCGACGATCTTTGGCCATGGCGTGCCGTTCCGCTTTCCGGGCGACCCCGACACAGGGCCGGGCCTGACGCCGGCCGGCGCGGCGCTGGTGCGGGAATGCAATGCGGTGCGGGTGATGATCGACCTCAGCCACCTCAACGCTGCCGGGTTCCGCGACGTGATGCGGCTGTCGGATGCGCCGCTGGTCGCCACGCATTCCTGCGCCCATGCGGTCTGCCCCAGCACCCGCAACCTGACCGACTGGCAGCTGGACGCGATCGCCGAGACGGGCGGCATGGTGGGGCTGAACTTCGCCACCTGTTTCCTGCGCCCCGATGGCCGCGAAAGCCCGGACATGGGGTTCGACGTGATGATGCAGCACCTCGATCACCTGATCGGCCGGCTGGGCGAGGATCACGTCGGCTTCGGCTCGGACTTCGACGGCGCGACGATGCCCGAGGGCATCGGCGATGTGACCGGCCTGCCGCGGCTGGTCGCGGCCTGCCGGGCGCATGGCTTTGGCGCCGATCTGGTGGACAAGCTGGCCTTCGGCAACTGGATGCGGGTGCTGGAGCGGACCTGGGGCGCTTGACAATCCTTATTGAATAAGTCAGGAATAAAAAGCCCAGCCAAGCCGCCCCATCCCGCGGCCAGCAAGGTGTTCTGCAACCCACAGGAGCACCCGATGACCCCGCCCGAACCGCGGCCCGAGATGCCGCTTGCCGACCTGATGTCCCGCGCCCTGGCTGGGCTTTATGACGGGCTGATGCCCGGCGCATGGCTGGAGGCGCTGATCGACCGCCTGGAGGCTGGCCGATGAACGCGCGCCCCGAACCCTTTGTCACCCCCTGGCTGTCGTCAGATGCCACCCCCTGCCACGAGGCGCGGGTGCTGACCGAAGGCGGCGGCCTGGCCCGGATCGTGCTGGACGGCCAGGTCTATACGCTGCGGATCACCC
>JAGPCN010000269.1 GCA_018058035.1 Fuscovulum sp. | reverse complement strand
TGAGGTACAGGTTCGGCACGGTCGACCGGCCGACCAGCGGGGTGCCATCGGGGGTCATGGGGCGCAGGCCGGTCCAGAACTCGGCCCGGCTCTGGTCGCCGGCGCCGCCGAACAGCCCCTCGACCGACAGTTCCAGCGTGGTGCGGCGGCGGGCGGGCAGGGTCTTGGAGAAGCCGGCGATTTCCGCCATGCCGCCAACGCGGATGCGGTCGCCCAGGCGGGTGATGGCGATCTTGTAGGTCTCGTCCATGACGGTGGACACCGGGGCGCGGCTTTCGTCGACGATCGGGACGGTGATCGAATAGCCCTTCATCGGGTAGACCGGCAGGCGCATGCCGAAGGGGCGGGCCAGGCGCGGCGAGTAGCTGCCCAGGGCCAGGACAAAGCTGTCACCGGCGACGCGGCCTTCGCTGGTGTTCACGGCGGTGATGCGGTGGCCGTCGCTTTCCAGGTCGTGGATGTCGACGCCCCAGCGGAAGGTCACGCCCAGATCCTCGGCCATGGTGGCCAGGCGGTTGGTGAACTTGAAGCAATCGCCGGTCTCGTCGCCCGGCAGGCGCAGGCCGCCGGCGATCTTGTGGCGGTTCGGGGCCAGGCCGGGTTCGGCGCGGACGCAGGCGTCGGCGTCCAGAACCTCGAACGGCACGCCGTCGGCGCGCAGGACGGCGATGTCCTTTTCCGCCGCCGCCACCTGCTTTTCGGTGCGGAACAGCTGCAGCGTCCCTTGCGTGCGCTCGTCATAGGAAATGCCGGTGTCTTCGCGCAGCTGGATCAGGCAATCGCGCGAATATTCCGCCAGCCGCACCATGCGCGACTTGTTCACCTTGTAGGCATCCGTGGTGCAGTTCATCAGCATCCGCATCAGCCATTCCACCATGGCCGGATCGGGGCGCGGCTGGATGACCAGCGGCGCGTGGCGCTGGAACAGCCATTTCAGCGCCTTGAGCGGCACGCCGGGCGCGGCCCAGGGGCTGGCATAGCCGGGGCTGATCTCGCCCGCGTTGGCGAAAGAGGTCTCCAGCGCCGGGCCGGGCTGGCGGTCGATCACCGTCACCTCGTGGCCCTGACGGGCGAGATAGTAGGCAGAGGTCACGCCGATCACACCGGCACCAAGGACGACGACGCGCATGGAAGGCTCCTGTTCGCTGGACAGGAAGAAAATATCGTGTCTGCGGGAAAGGATTTGGTGAAGATTGCGGCGGGATGTGTTTCAGATCGAAGATAATTCGAAGATTTGCTAGAAGAATAGAATGTTCTTCGTATATCGAGGGGAAATACAAGACTTTCAGCCGACGAAGCAAGCTGTCGGTTGAGGAATTGCACAGGGATCCTGAAGGTGAACTGCGGTTCTCCACTTGAAGATGATGGAGTACAACTACCGCAACTCCTTCGAAGAGTAACCACTTGAAAATAAAGCGCTCCAGTTCGCATTGTCCTTTGTCTATGGCTTTGCGGCGACCTGGTAGTGTTGACAGCGGTTGCGTTCGCCTCTACGCCCACAATCTACAGACAGACACACATCGATTCGGTCCCTATCGGGCGGAGTCTGTCATGTCGGAACCAATTTCTCCTTCTACACCCACTCTGATTGATGTGCTTGCCGACGCAAGCCTTTCGGTGGGATTTGCTCAGGGCACCGGGTTGGGCGCGGTTCTTCTGGCCCTCGTGCTGATCGTGTTCTTGGTCAGCAGACCGTTTTCGCGATCAAGCCTGGTTGGCCTAGTGCGCAGCCTGCCGTGGTTGAACGCCGCGAGAAATCGGCGGAGCGAAAAATGAAAAAGCCCCGGCGTTTCCGCCGGGGCCCTGTGCCTTGCACCGCGGGGCGATCAGCCCTCGGCGGCTTCTTCCTTCTGCTTTTCGGGGCTGATTTCGGCGCCGGTTTCCTGGTCGACCATCTTCATGCCCAGGCGGACCTTGCCGCGCTCGTCGAAGCCCAGCAGCTTGACCTTGACCTCCTGGCCTTCCTTCAGAAGCTCGTTCGGGTGGTTCAGGCGCTTGTTGGCGATCTGGGAGACGTGGACCAGACCATCGCGCTTGCCGAAGAAGTTCACGAAGGCGCCGAAGTCGACCAGTTTCACCACCTTGCCGGTGTAGATATGGCCCTCTTCGGGTTCGGCCACGATCGACCAGATCATGTCATAGGCCTTCTTGATGGCCTTCTGGTCGTTCGAGGCGATCTTGATCACGCCATCGTCGTTGATGTCGACCTTGGCGCCCGACACTTCGACGATCTCGCGGATCACCTTGCCGCCCGAACCGATCACTTCGCGGATCTTGTCGGTCGGGATCGACATGGTCTCGATCTTGGGCGCGTATTCGCTGAAGCCCTGCGGGGCCGACAGCGCCTTGTTCATCTCGCCCAGGATGTGGATCCGGCCGTCTTTCGCCTGCGCCAGCGCCTGCTTCATGATCTCGGGCGTGATGCCGGCGATCTTGATATCCATTTGCAGGCTGGTGATGCCCTTTTCGGTGCCGGCCACCTTGAAGTCCATGTCGCCGAGGTGATCCTCGTCGCCCAGGATGTCGGTCAGCACGGCATATTTGCCGTCGTCTTCCAGGATCAGGCCCATGGCCACGCCAGCGACCGGCGCCTTCAGCGGCACGCCCGCGTCCATCATCGACAGCGAGCCGCCGCAGACCGAAGCCATCGAGGACGAGCCGTTCGATTCGGTGATCTCGGACACCACGCGGATGGTGTAGGGGAAGTCGGTCGGCGCCGGCAGCACCGCTTGCAGCGCGCGCCAGGCCAGCTTGCCGTGGCCGATCTCGCGGCGGCCGGGGCTGCCGACACGACCCACTTCGCCGACCGAATAGGGCGGGAAGTTGTAGTGCAGCAGGAAGTTCGAGCGGTAGTTGCCGTTCAGCGCGTCGATGATCTGCTCATCCTCGCCGGTGCCCAGGGTGGTCACGACCAACCCTTGCGTCTCGCCGCGGGTGAACAGCGCCGAACCGTGGGCGCGCGGCAGGACGCCGGTTTCGGCCACGATCGGGCGGACGGTCTTGGTGTCGCGGCCGTCGATGCGGGTGCCGTTGCGGACCACGTCGCCGCGCAGGATCGCCGATTCCAGCTGCTTGATCGCGGCGCCCAGGTTGGCGTCGGCGCGGTCTTCTTCCGACAGCGCGGCGACGATGGCGTCGGCAGCGGCGTCGATGGCGTTGGTGCGCTCCTGCTTGTCGCGGATCGCGAAGGCGGCGCGCATTTTCGCCTCACCGGCGGCCTTGACCTTGGCGTAGATCGCCGAGATGTCGGGCGGGGAGAAGTCGAAGGGTTCCTTGGCGGCCTCTTCGGCGAAGTCGATGATCAGGTCGATCACCGGCTGCATCTGCTGGTGGCCGAACACCACGGCGCCCAGCATTTCCTCTTCGGTCAGCTCGTAGGCCTCGGATTCCACCATCATCACGGCGTCCTTGGTGCCCGCGACGACCAGATCCAGCCGCTGGTCGGGATTCATGCGCAGCTGCGTCATGTCGTCCATCGCCGGGTTCAGGACATAGGCGCCGTTCGAGAAGCCAACGCGCGCGGCGCCGATCGGGCCCATGAAGGGCACGCCCGAGACGGTCAGCGCGGCCGAGGCCGCGATCATCGCCACGATGTCGGGGTCATTCACCAGGTCGCACGAGAGCACCGTCGCCATGACCAGCACTTCGTGCTTGAAGCCATCGACGAACAGCGGGCGGCAGGGCCGGTCGATCAGGCGGGAAACCAGGGTTTCCTTTTCGCTGGGCCGGGCCTCGCGCTTGAAGAAGCCGCCGGGGATCTTGCCCGCGGCATAGTATTTTTCCTGATAATGGACGGTCAGGGGGAAGAAGTCTTGCCCCGGCTTGGGGGACTTGGCGAAGGTCACGTTGGCCATCACCTGGGTTTCGCCCAGCGTCGCCACGACCGAGCCATCAGCTTGGCGCGCAACCTTCCCCGTTTCCAGAGTGAGCGTCTCGTTGCCCCACTGGATGGATTTCTTCGTCACGTTGAACATGTATCGTTTCCTCTTGGGCCCCGGCCCCTGCCGGCAGACCCATATCTGGCGGCCCCATTGCCGCCCTTCCCCCGTATCCTTCGCACGGGCCCCGGGGGCGGGCCTCACGTCTCAGATGGCGGGGGCCATACAGGAAAAGCGGCCTCAGGGGAAGCGGAGACGTTGGGGCGGCGAATTCTTCGAAGAATTCGCACCGGAAATTTTGAAATTTCCGGTCCGGAGTTTTTGAAAACTCCGTCGCTCAGAACACCGCATGCGCCCCGCGGTCATCTGCCACCTCGCCGCGCAAGATGGCGGCGTAGTGGTCTTCCAGCCGGTCGGTTCCGAACTCGGGCGTCGCCGCGGCGTCGTAGCGATGGGTGGCGGGGTTCCAGACCAGCATGGACTCGGTCGCATAGTAGCGGCCGATGCGGGCCAGTTCGGCCTTGTCGCGCAGGCGGGGAACGATGGCCCCCAGCGTCGACAGCAGGCCGATGATGCCGGACATCAGCGCCACCGGAACATGGCGGATGCGGACGGGGTGGCCCAGCAGGCGTTCCAGCATCGCAGCCTGATCCAGCGGCGTGATCGCCGTGCCGGGGCCGCCGATCGGCAGGATGCGGTTGGCCGCCGCCGGGTCGGTCAGGCAGCGCGCCAGGAAGCGGCCCAGGTCGGCATCCGAGATCGGCTTGCAGGCGGTCAGCCGCCCGTCGCCAAAGACCAGAAAGCCGCGGCCGTCGCGGACGCGGGCCACCTGTCCCGAGAGCGACTTGAAGAAGGCGGTGGGCCGGACGATGGTCCAGCGCAGCGGCGCGGCCTGCAATTCAGCCTCGAAGGCCAGTTTGGCGTGCTGGAAGGCCAGCCGCGGCCGCTGCACGCAGATCGCCGATAGCAGGACAAAGGTTTCCGCGCCCGCGGCCAGTGCCGCGGCCAGCGCCGCGCTGTTGGCGCGGTGGTCCACGGCCCAGGCGTCGCGCGGCGTGCCGCTGCGGCTGGCCAGGCAGGACACCACGGCCTGCGGCCGGGCCTGTGCGACAGCGGCGGCAAGGGCGGCGGGGTCGGTCGCCTCGGCACGCACCAATGTGCAGCCGGGCAGGTCGGCGGTGGCGGCGGGGCGGACCACCGCCGAGACCCGGTGACCGGCCGCGACCAGGGCGCGGGCGGTGGCCTGCCCGATGGTGCCGGTGCCGCCCAGCAGAAGGACGTGAAGCGCGGTCATGGCGGCCAGCCTAGCCTGGCGGCACGCCGGCGTCCAAACGCAAAACGCCCGCGGCCATGGCTGGCGCGGGCGTTCGCGGTCCGGTGTGGACGGATCAGCGGCGCAGGCCGAGGCGCTGGATCAGCGTGGCATAGCGCGATTCGTTGGTTTTCTTCAGGTAGTCCAGCAGCTTGCGGCGCTGCGCGACCAGCATCAGAAGGCCACGGCGAGAGTGGTTGTCCTTCTTGTGGGTCTTGAAGTGCTCGGTCAGCGTGGCGATCCGGCTGGACAGGACGGCGACCTGAACCTCGGGCGAGCCGGTGTCGCCTTCCTTGGTCGCGTATTCCTTGATGAGGCGGGCTTTTTCTTCGACGGTGATCGACATCGGGGTCTCCTGTCTGTCAAAGGGTCATGGCGCAAGCCGGGATGTCGTCCAGCAGGGCCCTTGGAGGCTCCGCC
>JAGPCN010000038.1 GCA_018058035.1 Fuscovulum sp. | reverse complement strand
CCCGTCCCACAGGCCATAATGCAGGTTCTCGGCCCCGGTCAGCCAGCGGATCAGCGCCAGCCCGGTATCCAGGCCGATGGCCCGCGTGTCGATCTTCTGTCCCATGCCGCCCGCCCTAGCGCATTGCGGCCTGCCGGGCAATCGGGCGCTTGAATGGGAACAAAAACGGATCAAATCTGTAGGGCCTCAGGGAATCACCCCATGCCCCACAACAACTCGAACGACCTCGCCCCCCGCCCCGACGTGCTGACTAAGCCCAAGCTGGAGGGCGGGCGGCGCTTTGTCATGCAGACGCCGTTCCAGGCGGCGGGCGACCAGCCCACCGCGATCGCCGAACTGGCGGCGGGTGTGCGGGCGGGCGACCGCGACCAGGTTCTGCTGGGCGCCACCGGCACCGGCAAGACATTCACCATGGCGAAGGTGATCGAAGAGACGCAGCGCCCCGCCATCATCCTGGCGCCGAACAAGACGCTGGCCGCACAATTGTACGGGGAATTCAAGGGCTTCTTCCCCGACAACGCGGTAGAATACTTCGTTTCCTACTACGACTACTACCAGCCCGAAGCCTATGTCGCCCGCACCGACACCTATATCGAGAAGGAATCCCAGATCAACGAACAGATCGACCGGATGCGCCACTCGGCCACCCGGGCGCTTCTGGAACGCGACGATGTGATCATCGTCGCCTCGGTGTCGTGCATCTACGGCATCGGCTCGGTCGAAACCTACTCGGCGATGACGCAGGACCTTGTCGTCGGCCAGCTTTACGACCAGCGCAAGGTGATCGCCGAACTGGTGGCCCAGCAGTACCGGCGGCTGGAAGGGTCGTTCCAGCGCGGGGCCTTCCGGGTGCGGGGCGACAGCCTCGAGGTCTGGCCGGCCCACCTGGAAGACCGCGCCTGGCGGTTCTCCTTCTTTGGAGAAGAGCTTGAATCGATTGTCGAATTCGACCCCCTGACCGGCGCCCGAACCGACACCTTCCGCCAGATCCGCATCTATGCGAATTCGCACTACGTCACCCCGCGGCCGACGTTGCAGCAGGCCATCAAGGGCATCAAGGACGAGCTCTTCCACCGCCTGAAGCAGCTGACCGGCGAGGGCAAGCTGCTGGAGGCGCAGCGGCTGGAGCAGCGCACCAACTTTGACCTGGAGATGCTCGAGGCGACCGGAAGCTGCGCCGGGATCGAGAACTATTCCCGCTGGCTGACGGGTCGCGCGCCGGGCGAGCCGCCGCCCACGCTGTTCGAATTCATCCCCGACAATGCCATTGTTTTCGCTGACGAATCCCACGTCACCGTGCCGCAGATCGGCGGCATGTACCGGGGCGACTTCCGTCGCAAGTTCACCCTGGCCGAACACGGCTTCCGCCTGCCCTCCTGCATGGACAACCGGCCGCTGAAGTTCGAGGAATGGGATGCGATGCGGCCGCAGTCGGTCTTCGTCAGCGCCACCCCCGCCGCCTGGGAACTGGAACAGACCGGCGGCGCCTTCACCGAGCAGGTGATCCGCCCGACCGGCCTGATCGACCCCGAGGTGGAAATCCGCCCGGTTGAGATGCAGGTCGACGACCTCCTGGACGAAATTCGCAAGGTCGCGGCCAAGGGGCTGCGGGTGCTGGTCACCACCCTGACCAAGCGGATGGCCGAGGACCTGACCGAATACCTGCACGAACAGGGCATCCGCATCCGCTACATGCACAGCGACATCGACACCATCGAACGCATTGAAATCCTTCGCGATCTTCGGCTGGGTGCGTTCGACGTTCTGGTTGGCATCAACCTGCTGCGCGAAGGCCTGGACATCCCCGAATGCGGTCTGGTCGCCATTCTGGACGCCGACAAGGAGGGCTTTCTGCGGTCCGAGACCTCGCTGATCCAGACCATTGGCCGCGCCGCGCGCAACGCCGAGGGCCGCGTCATCATGTATGCCGACCGGATCACCGGCTCGATGGAACGGGCGCTAGCCGAAACCAGTCGGCGGCGGGAAAAGCAGAAGGCTTACAACACTTTGCACGGCATCACGCCGCAGACGGTGAAGAAGAACGTCGAGGATGTTCTGGCCGGCATGTGGGCCGGAGACACCGACATGGCGCGCGTCACCGCCACGGTGGAAAAAGCGCAGGTCGGCCAGAACCTGGCGGCGCACCTCGAGGCGCTGCGCACTGCCATGCGCAAGGCCGCCGAGAACCTGGAATTCGAAGAGGCCGCCCGCTTGCGGGATGAGGTGAAACGGCTGGAAGCGGTGGAACTGGCGGTGGCCGACGATCCTTTGGCCCGACAGGCGGCGGTCGAGGAAGCCGCGGAAATCGCGGTGAAATCCTCAGGGCGGTCCACCGCCGGACGACCGGGGCAGCGAGGCGGCAAGCGGTCGAGGGGGCGGCGGTAGGTCAAAGGGCTCGATCAGCACCAGATCCGGTTCGTCACGCGCCTGACGGGACAGTTCACCTTGCCCTGGCGGCCAATTCGGCGCGGACGGCCCGATTTCACGCACCGAAACGACGGTCGTCGCCGTCTCTTCCCAAAACCGGGGGTCGTCCAGGATCGCGGCCGGAAGCCGGTCCTTCTGGAACACCCGCCGCTTCTGGTGCTTGACGTCAACCTGATGCCGGTTCGACCGCAGCCGCGCGCCCGGTTTCAGAAAGGACGCACGCAGCGCCTGGGCGCGGTCTTCAAGGGCGCGGATCGCGTCTTTCAGGCGTGCGAATTCTTCTACCGGGTCCATGGCGCCTCCTGCCCGGCAGGGTGGCACGACAGGGTTGACGCAGAGTTAACGCCCGAACACCCCCGCGACCTCATACATCACCGGCTCAAAGCTCTTGCACAGCGTGTTGATGTGGCGGTTGCGGTCCCGCATCTCGTCGGTACGCAGCATGGCCTGATAGTCTTCGCGCCTAAGCCATTGGGAATAGTTGCAAACCCGCGTCCGAGCGTCGTTGATGTGCAGGCCCGCCGCAACGAATCCGGGCTGTTTCGAGATGCATTCGGCGTAGGCCGCCTGCAGCGCCTCCATCAGGTCAAAGGCCAGCGCGGGCGTGGTCTCGAAGGTGGTGATGACGGTTTGGCCGTGGAAGTCCTGGGCGATCTGGGGCATTCTGGCATCCTCCCTGGCGCCAGTGTGGCACGGAAATCGGCGGAAATCATGCCCCTTGTCGATCCCAAACATCCTTTCTTTGCAAAGACTTGGGTCCGGTGGTTCTGGACTGCGGTGCCGCTGGCCTGGGGGGTGGTGGAATTCGCCAGCGGCAACCCGGGCTGGGGCCTGGCCTTCCTGGCGGCGGGCGCCTACCTGGCCTGGGTGCTGATCCTTAACAGGTAAGGCTGCCACGCATCTCGCCCGAGTCGCCCTGCAACGATCTTTCCCTGAGTTTGCAGCCGGTTACCTCTTCGGCCAGGGCGATCATCGTGGCCCGGATGGCCTGGTGTTCGCCGCGTGTCGCATAGCCGAGGCGGATGATTTCCACCCGCTCGCCCTTTTGCAGCACGACATACTGGCGGCCGTCGCGGGTGACTTCGGTGCGCTTGGCACCGAAGAATTCGGGGGCGGGCTGGGCGCCACAGGCGGCAAGGGCGAAGGCCAGCAGGATCGGGGGGATCAGTCGGATCATCGGGGCAGCATGGGGCCGGGCTGGTTAATGGTGGGTTAACGCCCGCCAGGGCCTTACGGCCGGCGGCGGGTCGCCGGTTTGGCCGGCCGGCATGGGTGGAAGCCCGCCGATCCGGGCCGCCCCGCAGCCTGGGGCCGATGCATCCCGCCGCGCGGCGGTGCAGTCTGCCCGCTGCAACCGCAACAGGAGACCCGAGAGATGACAAGACTGGCAATGCTGATGGCCGCAGCCCTGAGCCTGACGGCCTGCGTGGACACCGACGCCGAGCGCGGCCTGGCCGGCGCCGTGGGCGGCGCGGTGATCGCTGACGTCACCGGAGGGAGTGCGCTGACCGGAGCCGCCATCGGCGGCGCGGCGGGCGTGTTCTGCGACGATTTGGGGGTGTGTAGGTAAGCAAGCCAGGCGGGGGGTGGGATGCCCCCTGCACTTTCAGCAGACAAGAAACTTCAAACACTGTTTCGCCCGCCGACACGCCGGGCTGCGTGCGGGGTGCCAGGGAAGGGGCCTGCTTACGTTTAGTCGTCGGCCGAAAAAAGGGGAAGAGCAATTTCGATCAAATCAAGCACGATACAATTGAACCGAAAAGTGTCGTCGAGAACTGTCGGATGAAGCACCATGTGATGGTTGCTCTCTGAAAATGATAGGACTGGGGCAAATACACCCAAGGAGTCCTTTTCAGCCTGCACCCTCGCCGCTTCATCGAAGTTGCCGGCAGCAATCAATTCCAACTCTATCTTTGCCAGTTGCGAGTATCTTTCCGCTTCCGTTGAAGTGAACTGCGCATCAGGGACATATGGAGGAATCCTATGAACGTAACGATTCCTAAGCTCAACCTTCACTCGCGCGAACCAAAGATCATTGCGTTCAATGATCTCTCCAATTTCGGAGACTCCTAGGCTCTTTCTGAAAGATTTACTGAGTAGATCGGCTTTGCGTTCTGAAAACTCCAATCGGCTTGAAAATTTCCGATGTAAGGCAATCGCAAACGCATCCAAAACACCTAGGATATGAACATAGAGCAGTAGAATTGAATCTGAGACTTCTCCTCGCTCATCTTCAGAAAGACGCTTTTCCCGATCGTGCGGAGCTATTTGGATTATTCTATTGACTGCACGCCTAATTGAGCTGATGCGTCGAGAAGCCCCATACTGGAGAATCTCGCGCACATGCCGGTCTTCGATTTCTTGAATTGTTCGAGATGTTACGATGAAGAATTGGGCCAGGACCGGAAAATAGTGGTTGGCCTGTATAGCAATCTTATCTTCATCCGAAAGCTCTTGTCCAGAAAGACGCCTTAACTTGTTCCACGCTCCTGCATCAATATTCTCCCAAAGCAGATCGTGAGAATTCCGGCGCTCTTCTTGCCTACGCCGCGATAGGTACTCCACTATGTTAAAATGCTTGGGTGCCTCCAACACTCACCCATCCATCTTCAACGCGCTAATAAACGCCTCCTGCGGGATCTCCACTTTCCCGAACTGGCGCATCCGCTTCTTGCCCTCTTTCTGCTTGTCCAGCAGTTTCCGCTTTCGCGTCGCGTCGCCGCCGTAGCACTTGGCCGTCACGTCCTTGCGCATCGCCGAAATCGTCTCGCGGGCGATGACCTTGCCGCCGATGGCGGCCTGGACGGGGATCTTGAACATGTGGCGGGGGATCAGGTCTTTCAGCTTTTCCACCATGCCGCGGCCGCGGGCCTCGGCGCGGTCGCGGTGGACCATCATCGACAGGGCATCCACCGGCTCGTCGTTCACCAGGATCGACATCTTGACCAGGTTGTCCTCGCGGTATTCGCTGATCTGGTAGTCGAAGGACGCATAGCCCTTGGTCACCGATTTCAGCCGGTCGTAGAAGTCGAAGACCACCTCGGCCAGCGGCAGGTCGTATTCCACCATGGCGCGCTGGCCGGCGTAGGTGAGGTTCAGCTGGATGCCGCGGCGGTCCTGGCAGAGTTTCAGGATATCGCCCAGGTATTCGTCGGGGACCATGATGGTCGCCTTGATGCGCGGTTCCTCGATATGGTCGATGTAGGTGATGTCGGGCATGTCGGCGGGGTTGTGCAGGTCGCGCACCTCGCCGTCCTTCATGTAGAGCTTGAAGACCACCGAAGGGGCGGTGGTGATCAGGTCAAGGTCGTATTCGCGTTCCAGCCGGTCGCGGACCACCTCGAGGTGCAGCAGGCCAAGGAAGCCCATGCGGAAGCCGAAGCCGAGGGCGGCGGAGGTTTCCATCTCGTAGGTGAAAGAGGCGTCGTTGAGGGCCAGTTTCTCGATGGCGTCGCGCAGGGCCTCGAAATCGGCGGCGTCCACCGGGAAGAGGCCGCAGAAGACCACCGGGACCGAGGGTTTGAAGCCCGGAAGGGCGGCATCGCAGGGCTTGCGTTCGTGGGTGATGGTGTCGCCGACGCGGGTGTCGCGGACCTGCTTGATCGAGGCGGTGAAGACGCCGATCTCACCCGGCCCCAGTTCGGCGATGTCGACCATCTGCGGGCGCAGCACGGCCAGTTTGTCGATGCCGTAGCGGGCGCCGGTCTGCATCATCTTGATCTGGTCGCCCTTGCGGATGACGCCATCGACAACGCGGATCATGACGACGACGCCGAGGTAGGCGTCATACCAGCTGTCGACCAGCATGGCCTTGAGCGGCGCGGTGCGGTCGCCCTTGGGCGCCGGCAGGCGGGTGACGATGGCCTCCAGCACATCGGGGATGCCGAGGCCGGTCTTGGCGGAAATCGGGATCGCGTCCGAGGCATCGAGGCCGATCACGTCCTCGATGTTGGCCTTGACGCGGTCGGGGTCGGCGGCGGGCAGGTCGATCTTGTTCAGGACCGGCACGATCTCGTGGCCCGCGTCCAGCGCCTGGTAGACGTTGGCCAGGGTCTGCGCCTCGACGCCCTGCGAGGCGTCGACGACGAGGAGAGAGCCTTCGACGGCGCGCATCGAGCGCGAGACTTCGTAGGCAAAGTCGACGTGGCCGGGGGTGTCGATCAGGTTCAGGACATAGTCGCGGCCGTCCTTCGCCCGGTAGTCGATGCGCACGGTGTTGGCCTTGATGGTGATGCCGCGCTCGCGCTCGATGTCCATGCTGTCCAGCAGCTGGGCCTTCATGTCGCGGTCGGCGACAGTGCCCGTCGACTGGATCAGCCGGTCGGCCAGAGTGGATTTGCCGTGGTCGATATGCGCCACGATCGAGAAGTTGCGGATCTGCGAAAGCTCGGTCATGCGGGCGCGTATACCTTGCCCGGCAAGGCCGCGAAAGGGGGGCTCCTCGTGCGACTTCGTCTTCTCGTCGCGGGCTGGTCCGCTGTGGGGTGCGCCTTGGTGTCGGCCTGCGGAGGGCCCGCGCAGGCCGGTTTGCCGGGTCGCGGGACGCAGTGGTGAGGCACGCTGCAAGGCGAGGCAGAGGCGGCACCGCACCGCCACCGGCGGGAGGGGGCGCGGTCGTGCGGTGCAAAGACTCGAACCCGGACCGAAAGGACGGCACGCGCCTCTGGCCGCCCCCTGATATGGTGGGACGACTGGCCAGAAGCCCCAAGGCTTGCGCCCCTCGGCAACGCTCGGCCGAGCCGCAGTGCAGCATTGAAAAACCGCTTGGGAATCGGCATCATGCACCGCAGAAAATGACTGTCGTCCGGAGGGTTCGCCCCCGGCGCCGGCGATGAGGCAGATGATGCAGAAATCCTTCGTGCGGGCGGCGCTGGCCGCAATCGCGTTTCCCCTGATGCTTCCCCTGTTCGCAACCGCGGCAACAGCCGGGCCCATCGAATCGGCCTGTCTGCGGTCGGGCCGCGACGCGGCTTCACGGTCGATGTGCGGCTGCATCCAGCAGGTGGCCGACATGACCCTGCGGGGCGCCGACCAACGCCGCGCGGCTAAATTCTTCCGCGACCCCGACCTGGCGCATGAAGTCTGGATCTCGCAACGGCCGGCGGACGACGCTTTCTGGGACCGCTACAAGGAATTCGGCGCCATGGCCGAAACCTATTGCGGCGGCTGACAGCGACGGAAGGCAAATGCGCGGCTACCGCCGCAAGCCTTTTTTGCGGTCGCTTCGACCTATCGCGCGATGGCCGATCTCGCCTGACGAGGGGCGCTGCCCCTCGAGCTTCCCGGGGTACTTGACCCGGATTGAAGGCACTTGTGCTTCAGTCCGGCCGAAATACCCCGGGGGGTTTGGGGGCTGGCCCCCCATCTGCCCGAGGAGGAAGGCGCAAGCCTGACGACGAGAGGAAAGACTTCGCCGTCAGGCGGCCGTTGCTTCATTCCGCGGGGCGTGTCAGCCGCCCGAGCCCATGTTGGAATGGCCCTTGCCGTGCATGTTCATCATGCCCTCGCCCATGGCGCCCGGCTTGCGCTGGTTGTCCACGGTGACGTCAAAGGTCATTTCGGCCCCGGACTCGAAGACCAGCGTCAAGGCAAAGCTGTCGCCGTCATTCAGCGCGCGCGTCAGTCCCATCAGCATGACGTGGTCGGCGCCACGTTCGAAGGCGTGGGTCGCGCCCGCGGGCAGCGGTACGCCGCCTTCGATCTCCATCATCTGCATCACGCCGGCATCGTCCATCGTGTGGGTATGCAGTTCCAGTTTCTGCGCCACGTCCGAGCGGGCGCCGACCAGGCGGTCGTCGGCGGCACCTTCGTTGGTCAGCATCATGAACACCGCGCCCGAGGCCCCCATGCCGCCCATCGAGCGCGCATAGGCGTCTTCGACGCGGAATGTGGCGTCCTGGGCCAGAGCGGGACGGGTCAGCAGGGCGGCGGGAAGCAGGGCAAGGGCCGCGGTGGCGGCGAGGAAGAAACGGCGCGACATCATGTCGGGGGTCCTTTCGAACAAGGTCTATGTGGGATGGGTCAGCTGAGGCCAGGATCGCCGCCCGGGGGGCCGCGGGCGGCGGGTCCTGGCCCGCCACTTGGCCAGGAGAGGGGTTCAGCCGGGGGTGCCAGGCGGCGCGCCGTGCCGGCCGGTGCGGCGGCGGGCGCGACGGGCGGCGGCGGTCCGGCCAGGCCTGCCAGCACGCAATCGGGGCAGGCGGAAGCGTGGCTGACCGGCTGTCCGTCGCGGCCCAGCGTCACCGTCAGCAGGCTGCCGTCGGCGCAAAGCTGCACGTCCAGCGCGCCACCGGCCATGGCGCGGTCCACCGCCCAGCGGGCCGGCACCAGAATCAGGGCCGACAGCAGCAGAAGCCGAAGGGCAAGGGCCAGGCGCGTCATGCCCCGCCTCTACGCCAGGGATGCGGCGCCGGAAAGAGGACAAAGCGGCGCGGTCGGCGGTGGCGGCCGCCGCAAAGCGAAAGGCCCCGCCGGGCCGTCAGCCGGGCGGGGCCTTGCAGCAGAAGAGCCGGCCGGTCAGGCGGCGGCCTTGGCCTTTTCGATCTCGCGCTTGATCTTCAGCGCGTTCACCGACAGTTCATCATCCTTGGCCTTGGCCAGGAAGGCATCGAGGCCGCCGCGGTGGTCGACCGTGCGCAGCGCCGCCGAAGAGATGCGCAGCTGGAACGACCGGCCAAGCGCGTCCGAGATCAGCGTCACTTCATTCAGGTTCGGCAGAAAGCGGCGACGGGTCTTGTTGTTGGCATGGCTGACCATGTTGCCGGACATCGGGCCCTTGCCCGTCAGTTCGCAGACGCGCGACATTCTCGGTTTCCTTCGATTCGTCAAACGGGAGAAGGGCCGGGACACCCGGCCTTCGAATGGGATTGCGGGCGTGTAAGGGCAATCGCGGCCCGCGTCAAGCGGGAAGGGGCGCGGAGGGACCGGGGTCGCCCGGCCTCTGGCCGGCCGGCGGACGCAGCGCGGCCAGAACCTCGGCCGCGGCGGCCTCGGGCGTCTTGTCGCCACGGGAGACCGCCTGGCCCAGACGCGCCATCAGGATGCGGGCCGGATCCTGGTCCAGCACGGCCAGAAGGCCGCGGCGAACCTCTTCGGCGAACCAGTGCCCGTCCTGCGCGGCGCGGTTTGCGGCCCAGTGGCCTTTGGCCCTGCGCCAGTCGGCCAGGGCCTGCATCTCGGCCCAGGCCTGATCCAGGCCAAGGCCGGTGACGGCGCTGACGCTGAGGGCCTTGGGAAAGCCGGGCGGGTCCTGCGGGCGATGCCGCAACAGCCGCAGGGCACCGGCGTAATCGGCCTGGGTCCGGGTCGCGGCGGGCAGAAGATCGCCATCGGCCTTGTTGACCAGGATCAGGTCGGCCATCTCCATGATGCCGCGCTTGACGCCCTGCAACTCGTCGCCGCCGGCCGGCGCCATCAGCAGCACGAACAGGTCGCACAGGCCCGCCACCATGGTCTCGGACTGGCCGACGCCGACGGTCTCGATCAGGATCACATCGAAACCCGCCGCCTCGCACAACGCCACCGCTTCGCGCGTGCGGCGGGCGACACCGCCCATCTGGGCCTGGCTGGGCGAAGGGCGGATGAAAGCGCGGGGATGACGGCTGAGCTGCTCCATCCGGGTCTTGTCGCCAAGGATCGAGCCCCCCGAGCGCGCCGAGGACGGGTCGACGGCCAGCACGGCAACCCGCAGGCCGGCCTCGACGAGGCGCAGGCCGAAGGCTTCGATGAAGCTGGACTTGCCGACACCGGGGGTGCCCGAAAGGCCGATGCGCAGGGCCTCGCGGTCGCGCCCCAGGCGCTGCAGAAGGTCCAGCGCCTGGGCGCGGTGGTCGGGCCGGCCGCTTTCGACCAGCGTGATGGCACGCGCCAGCGCCCGACGGTCACCCGCCCGGATCGCCGCCGCCTTGTCCTCATGGCCGTTGCTGTCCATGCCCCTTCCTGCCCGAGCCGCCGCGAAAGTGCCAGAGGGTGAAGCAAATGCGCGGCTGCCGCCGCATGGCTTTTTCGTTGTGGCACGGGTTTGCGCGCGTGGCTGGCGTTGACTGACGAGGGGCGCCGCCCCTCGAGCTCCCCTGGGTATTTTGACCAGAATGAAGTCCACGCCCCTTCAATCCGGCGCAAGTACCCCGGGGGGTTTGGGGGGCTGGCCCCCCATCAGCCGAGGAGGAGGCGACTGCCGACGACGAGAGGAAAGACTTCGCCGTCAGGCGGCAATAGCCTTGCCGCGCTGGCGCCGGGGACCTCGGCTTGTCATAAGGCGGCATGACCCTGCTGCCCGTCACCACCGTCCTGCCCGAGCTGCGAAATGCCCTTGCCGCGCGCGGCATGGCGGTGCTGCAGGCCCCTCCGGGTGCCGGCAAGACCACGCTGGTGCCGCCGGACCTGCTGGCCTCGGGCCTCTTTCCGGGCCGCATCGTCCTGCTGGAGCCCCGCCGACTGGCTGCCCGTGCTGCCGCCGAGCGGATGGCCGAACTGCTGGGCGAGCCGGTCGGGCGCAGCGTCGGCTATCGCATCCGCGGCGAGTCCCGGGTCTCGGCGGCGACAAAGATCGAGGTGGTGACCGAGGGCATCCTGACCCGGATGATCCAGTCCGATGCCGAATTGCCCGGCGTCTCGTGCCTGATCTTCGACGAGTTCCACGAGCGCAGCCTGCAGGCGGATCTGGGCCTGGCCCTTGCGCTGGAGGTGCGCGCCACGTTGCGCCCGGACCTGGCGCTTGTGGTGATGTCGGCCACGCTGGACGCCGCCCCGGTGGCCGCGCTGATGGGCGGCGCGCCGATGATCACCGCCGAGGGCCGCGCCTTTCCGGTCGAGACACGCTGGCTGGCCCGCCCGCCCGATCCCTCGCTGCGCTTCGAGGCAGCGCTGGCGGCTCTGGTGCGGCAGGCGCTGGAGGAAACGGCCGGCGGCATGCTGGTCTTCCTGCCAGGAGAGGCCGAGATCCGCCGGGTCGAGGCACTGTTGCGCGATCTGCCGGGCTGTACGATCCGCCCACTGTTCGGCGCGATGGACCTTGCGGCGCAACGCGCCGCGCTGGCGCCCGTTGAGGGCCGCAAGATCGTGCTGGCGACCTCGATCGCCGAGACCTCGCTGACCTTGCCCGACATCCGCGTCGTGGTCGACGGCGGCCGCGCCCGCCGGGCGCGGTTCGACCCCGGCTCGGGCCTGTCACGGCTGGTGACCGAGCGGGTGACCCGGGCCGAGGCCGAGCAGCGCCGCGGCCGCGCCGGACGGGTTGCCGAGGGGGTTTGCTACCGGCTGTGGACGAAGGGAGAAGAGGGCGCGCTGGCGGCCTTTCCGCCGCCCGAGATCCTGGCGGCCGACCTGGCGCCGCTGGCGCTGGAACTGGCGCTCTGGGGGTCCGAGGCGCTGCCCTTCCTGACGCCACCCGCCGCGCCGGCGCTGGCCGAGGCGCGGGCGCTGCTGGCGGGCCTCGGGGCCGTTGATGCGGATGGCCGCGTCACCGCGCATGGCCGCACGCTGGCGGCGCTGCCGCTGCATCCGCGGATCGGCCACATGCTGGCCGTGGCCGGGCCGGCGGCCGCGCCCCTGGCCGCCCTGCTGGAAGAGCGCGACCCGCTGCGCGGCGCGCCGCCCGACCTGGGGCTGCGGCTGAAGGCGGTGGCCCACCCCCCGGCCGAGGCGCATCGCCCCACCATCGAGCGCATCCGCGCCGAGGCGGCGCGGCTGGCCCGGGCGGTGCCGCAGGGCACGCGGGCGGGTCTGTCGGTGGCACAGATGGCGGCGCTGGCCTATCCCGACCGGATCGGACTGCGCCGCAAGGGCGAGGCTCCGCGCTACCTGCTGTCGGGCGGCAAGGGTGCCATCCTGCCCGCGGGCGCACCGATGGCCGGCGCGCGGCTGATCGTGGCGACCGATCTCGACGGCGACCCGCGCGAGGCACAGGTGCGCCAGGCGGTGGCCCTGACCGAGGACGAGTTGCGCGACATCTTCGCCAACCGCATCACCTGGCGCGACGACATCGCCTGGAACCGCCGCGAAGGTCGGGTCTCGGCGCGCCGGCAAGAGACCTTCGGCGCGCTGGTGCTGGAGGAACGGCCCTGGCCCGAGGCCCCGCCCGAGGCGCTGGCGCGGGCCGCGCTGGAGGGGCTGCGCCAGATCGGCCTGCCCTGGACGCCGGCGGCACGGCGCCTGCGCGCGCGCATCGTACTGGCCCGTGGCGCCGACTGGCCCGAGGTCGACGAGGCATCGCTGCTGGCCGAAGCCGAGGACTGGTTGCTGCCGTCGCTGGCCGGGTTGCGCACGGCCGCCGAGTTGCGCGCCCTGGACCTGACTGAGCCGTTGCGCGCCCGGATCGGCTGGGACCGGATGGCCAGCGTCGACCGGCTGGCCCCGGCCAGCTTCGTCACCCCGCTCGGTCGCGCCGTGCCGATCGACTACGAGGGCGACCACCCTTCGATTTCCGTCCGCCTGCAAGAGATGTTCGGGGTGACCGATCACCCGCGGGTCGGCAGCGCCCGCGCGCCGCTGCGGATCAGCCTGCTGTCGCCCGCGCAACGGCCGGTGCAGGTGACGATGGACCTGCCGGGGTTCTGGGCGACCTCTTACACCGATGTCCGCAAGGACATGCGCGGGCAATACCCGCGCCACCCCTGGCCGGAGGACCCGCGACAGGCCGAACCGACGCTGCGCGCCAAGCCGCGGGGAACCTGACCGGCCGGTGAAGCAATTGCGCGGCTGCCGCCGCAAGCCTTTTTCGTTTTGGCGGATGTCGTTCCGGATGGACTATGTCGCCTGACGAGGGGCGCTGCCCCTCGAGCTCCCCGGGGTATTTTCACCAGAATGAAGCACCTGCCCCTTCAGTCCGGTGCAAGTACCCCGGGGGGTTTGGGGGGCTGGCCCCCCATCAGCCGAGGAGGAGGCAACTGCCGACGACGAGAGGAAAGACTTCGCCGTCAGGCGGCGATTGCTTCACCCGCCGCAACATCCCGTGAGCCGCCGGGGCCTTTCGTTCCCGGGCCTTCGCCGCTATGGCTGGGCGGGCAGCAGGGAGCCGTTTCGTGACACTGACCGAAGCCCGCAGGGCCCGCCTGGCGGTGGCCGCCATGTTCTTTGCCAACGGCACCCTGATGGGAGCCTGGGCGCCGCAGATTCCGCTGCTGTTGCCGCGACATGGCATCGGCGAGACGATGCTGGGCCTGCTGATCCTGGTGCTGGGCCTGGGCGCGGTGGGAGCAATGCTGTTCGCCGGGCGCATGATTGCGCGGCACGGGTCGGTGCCGGTGCTGCGGGCCTTTGCGCTGGCCGCCGTGCCGGTGTTGCCGCTGGTGGTGCTGGCGCCGTCGCTCTGGCTCTTGGCGCCGGCGATGGCGGCCTTCGGCGGGTTGGTGGGCTGCATGGACATCGCGATGAACGCCAATGCCGTCGAGGTCGAGCGCCGTCTGGGCCGGGCGATCATGTCCTCGTCGCACGGGTTCTGGTCCTTGGGCGGTTTCGTCGGTGGTACGTTCGGCAGCTGGCTGATCGCCAGCGCGGGCGCGGTGCCGCAGGCGCTAGTGGTGGCCGGCGTGATGCTGGCGGTGGTTCAGCTGGCCTTTCCGCATTTGCGCGGGGAGCCGGCGGCGCCGGCCGGCAGCACGGTGGCGCGCCCGGCCCTTCTGCCGCGCAGCCCGGCCGTCTGGCTGCTGGGCGGCTTGGCGCTGTTTTCCATGGTGCCCGAGGGCGCGGTGCTGGACTGGGCGGCGCTGTATCTGGGCGACGAGCTGGGTGCCGGCCCCTTTGCCGCGGGCCTGGGCTTTGCCTTTTTCGCCGGCGCCATGGCGGTGATGCGCTTTGCCGGCGATGCCCTGCGCAACCGCTTTGGCGCGGTCGCCACGCTGCGCGGCTCGGGCCTGCTGGCCGCCGCCGGCCTTCTGATGGCGGCAGTCGCGCCTGATGTTTCGGTGGCGCTGGCTGGCTTCGTGCTGGCGGGGCTGGGGGTGGCCAACATGGTGCCGATCGTCTTTTCGGCCGCCGGCAACTATCCGGGCTTCGCTGCCGGGGCGACGCTGTCGACTGTCACCATGGTGGGCTATGCCGGCATCCTGGTCGCACCGTCGTCCATCGGCTTTCTGGCCGAACATGCGGGGTTCCGCCCGACCTATGCCGCGCTGTCGCTGCTGCTGGTGGTCGTCTCGGCGCTGGCCGGGCGGGCGGCCATGGCGGATGATCGCCGCAGCCTGGTGCCCGCCGAATAGCCCGGCGCCCTGCCCTAGCGCTTGTGGATCACCGCGACCTGGTCCTTGCGCTTCTTGTCGTAGCCGACCTGGAACAGGAAGCAGCCCGAGATTTCGGGCGCCAGCGCGTTGAAGGCCGCTTCGGTCGCGGCGTCGCCGTGGCGAAAGCGGCGGGTTTCGGAAAAGCTGCGGAACAGCTCGGCCGTCTTGGTGATGCCGGGCTTCTCGTAGGTTTCGGGCTGCCAGCGCAGGTCCTCGATGATGTAGAGCCCGCCTGGGCGCAACCGCGGGAAAAGCTCCAGAAAGCCGTTCTGCTGATGGTGGCTGGCGTGGCTGGCATCGTCAATGATGATGTCGAATTCCGGCATCACCGCGCGGGCGGCGGCGATGTTCGCCCGGTCGTCCATGTCGCAGCGGTGAAAGGTGAAGCGGTCGTGGTGGAACCAGGAGAAGTCGCTGACGTCCAGCCCGTGGATGTCGGCCTTGTCGAAGAACTCCAGCCACATCCGGATCGACGGCAGGTCGCGGGTCACCCGGTCGGCGGATTTGCCGTGTTCCGGCCCGCCGATGAACAGGCCCATCTCCAGGAAGGTGATCGGCCGGTCCCGCCAGGGGTGGAAGAGCATGTGGTAAAGTTCGGTGTAGCGGTGCTTGCTGCTTCCCTTGTCCGAGCCGAAGCGGTCGGCCAGTTCGGTCAGGTTGGGCGCGGCGGGGGCCGGGGCTGTCGGCTTGGCGGGTTTGGCGGCTGCGGCGGGTTTGGCTGGCTTGGCGGGTTTGGCCGGGGCCTTGCCCTCGGCCGTCTGCCAGGGCTGCGGCAAGGCGGCAAAGCCTTCGGGGCTGTGGGCCATCGGCACGGTCGACCAGTCCTCGGCCGGCTTCGCTGTCGCCTTCGCCGCTGTCTTTGCCTTGACCGCCATGTCCTGCCCCCGCGTTCGGATGGTTTTGGACGGGTTATGGCGGGGCAATTGTGGCAAAATCCAGAACTGTTTGCGGGAAAACCCGGAAATTTCCGGCGATTGTTTCCTAGGCGCCAACAGTCTGCGGCAGAAGGCCGGCCACCTGGTCGGTGCTGACCAGCGTTGCGAAATCGGCCCCCAAGAGCGACAGCGTCACCCGCAGCACGGTGTCGGCGTCGATCCGGCCGCCGTCATGGGCCGGCAGGTCGAAGCCGATCAGCGCATCGCCGGGCAGGATCACGCGAAAGCCCAGATCGCTTGCCCATCGCGTGCTGGAGGTCACGCAGAAGGCCGCCACCGCGCCGGTCAGGACAATGGTGCCGATACCCTGGCCACGCAGGTGCGCCTCAAGCCCGGTGCCGTGGAAGGCCGAGGAGCCGTGCTTCCACAGCACAGTCTCGCCCGCCACGGGCCGCGCGCAGGGCATCGGTTCGGCCGAAGGCAGGCCCTTGCGGAACGGGCTTTCGGGGCTGGCATCATCGTGGAAGACGTGGATCACCGGCAGGCCGCGGGCGCGGAAGAGGGCCAGCAGGGCGGCGGTGTTCTCTTCGGCGCGCGGGTTGACCTGCGGGCGGCCGGCGCGGATGCGGTCGGCCATGCCTTCCTGCATGTCGATGACCAGAAGGGCGATGCCCGAACCTTTGGACGCGGTCATTCGGCCACCCCCATGTAGTCCTTCTTGCCCACCTCGATGCCGTTGTGGCGCAGGATGTTGTAGGCCGTGGTCAGGTGAAAGAAGACCTGCGGCATCGCGTAGAGCGACAGGTAATCCTTGCCGGCCATCTGCATCTCGCGCCCGCCGGCGGGAAAGGTGACGACGCGGTCGGCGGCTCCTTCATAGGCCGAGGCCTCGAACCCGGCCATGTAGTCGCGCGCGGCGCGGATGCGGGCCTGCAACTCGGCAAAGGTGGCTTCGGTGTCGGGGAAGGCCTGCGGCGAGGCCCCGGCCAGCCGGGCGCTGGCCCGGGCGGCGAAGTCGCAGGCCAGCTGCACCTGGGCGGTGAAGGGGAACATGTCGGGAAAGAGGCGGAACTGCAGGATGGCGTCGGGGGTGATCTTGCGGGCCTCGCAATGCGCCTCGGCCTTGGCCAGGATGCCGGACAGGGCGGCCAGGAAGCGGTCGAAGGTCAGGACGGAGAGAGAATGCATCATCGGGCGCCTCGCTTGCTGCGCGGCCACCATGGCGCAAGGGGCCGGCAAGGCCAAGGGGGCTATGCCGGACGCTCGCCCGGATCGGGCCGACGAGCCCGGTATTCATGGTCCAGGATCGACATGATCCAGTCATCCTCCCATGCGTCGCCGACCCGCGCCGAATCCCGCTCGATCCCCTCGCGGAGGAACCCGCAGGCCAGGTAGCAGCGGATGGCGCGTTCGTTGCAGGCCAGCACCCGCAGGTCGACCCGGTGAAGGGCCAGCGCGCCGAAAGCATGGTCCAGCACCAGATCGACCGCCCGGTGGCCGATCCCCCGGCCCAGGTGACGGTCGCTGAACAGACCGATCGCCAGCCGCGCGCGCAGGTCGTCGCGGTTGATGTTGTCCAGCCGCGCCTCGCCCGCCAGTTGCCCATCCGCCTCGATCACCCAGGCGCAGGGGTGGCGCTGCAGGCCCTTGAGCCACTGCCGGGCGCGCGCCAGGGGAAGGCGTGGCGCGCTTTCGGCAATGGCGCCGTACATCCGCACGATCCCGGCCGAGACGCCCAACGCCGCCCGCGCCTCGGCGTCTGCCGGGAGCGGGCTGCGCAGCCGCACCACGGGGGCGGGGCCGGTCATGGGCGGTCAGACCCCCAGGCACCAGCGCATGACGGCCTTTTGCGCGTGCAGGCGGTTTTCGGCCTCGTCGAAGATCACCGAATGCGGGCCGTCCATCACGGCGGAGGTCGCCTCGTCATTCCGGTGCGCGGGCAGGCAATGCATGAACAGGCTGTCGGGCTTGGCGCGGGACATCAGCTGCTCGTTCACCTGATAGGGACGCAGCTGGTTGTGGCGACGCTCCTTGGCCGATTCGGGGTCGTGCATGCTGACCCAGGTGTCGGTGACCACCAGGTCGGCGCCTTCGACGGCGGTGAAGGGATCGCGCTGGATGGTCACCCGGCTGCCCTTCTCGCGGGCAAAGGCCACAAACTTGTCTTCGGGGTCCAGCGTTTCCGGCCCGGTGAAGGTAAAATCAAAGCCGAACTGCCCGGCCGCGTGCAGGAAGCTGGCGCAGACGTTGTTGCCATCGCCAGCCCAGACGACCTTGCGCCCCGCGATCGGCCCGCGGTGCTCTTCGTAGGTCATCACATCGGCCATGATCTGGCAGGGATGGGTGCGGTTGGTCAGGCCGTTGATCACCGGCACGGTGGCGTGTTCGGCCATTTCCAGCAGGGTCGCCTCTTCGAACGTCCGGATCATGATCAGGTCGACGTAGCGCGACAGGACGCGGGCGGTGTCGGCGATGGTCTCGCCATGGCCCAGCTGCATCTCCTTGCCGGACAGCACCATGGTCTCGCCGCCCATCTGGCGGACACCGACGTCGAAGCTGACGCGGGTGCGGGTAGAGGGCTTTTCGAAGATCAGCGCGACCATGCGGCCCTTCAGCGGCTGCTCGTCATCGGGCGCCCCTTTCGGGCGCCCGTTCCTCGCGGTCTTCATCGCCTTGGCGTTGTCGATGATGCCCCGCAGGTCGGTGGCACTTGTGGTATGGATATCGAGGAAGTGGTTCATGTCGCTTTGCTTTGCTGGCGGTGGCCGGGGGCGCCGCCCCCGGACCCCCGGGATATTTTCAGACAGATGAAGATCAGGCCGCTTTCGGAGTGCTGCCGGCAACCTTGTCCAGACGCGCCAGCGCCTCGGCGATATCCGCATCGGGAATGTTCAGCGCCGGCAACAGGCGCACCACGTTGTCGGCGGCAGCCACGGTCAGGATACCCGCATCGTAGCCCGCCTTGACGAAGTCGGCATTCGCCGCGCGGCATTTCAGCCCCAGCATCAGCCCCTCGCCGCGCACGGCCTCGAGCGTGTCGGGATGGGCCGCCACCAGCGCCTCGAGGCCCTGGCGGAACAGCGCCGCCTTGCGGTTCACCTCGGCCAGAAAGGCCGGGTCCGAGATGATCTCGACCACCTTCGCCCCCACCGCGCAGCCCAGCGGGTTGCCGCCGTAGGTCGATCCATGCGTGCCCGCCGTCATGCCGCTGGCCGCGCGCTCGGTGGCCAGCAGCGCGCCCAGCGGAAAGCCACCGCCGATGCCCTTGGCCACCATCATGATGTCGGGTGTGATCCCTGCCCATTCATGCGCGAACAGCCGCCCCGTGCGGCCCATGCCGCATTGCACCTCGTCGAAGATCAAGAGCGTGCCGGTCATGTCGCAGAGGTCGCGCAGGCCCTTCAGGCACTGGTCCGGCACCGGGCGGATGCCGCCCTCGCCCTGCACGGGTTCGACGATCACCGCGCAGGTGCGGTCGGTGATCGCCGCCCGGATCGCATCGTGGTCCGCAGCAGAGGTGGGCCATTTCAGATGCACGAAGCCCGGCATCAGCGGGCCATAGCCCTTGACCATCTTCTCGGACCCCGCCGCCGCGATCGCCCCGGTCGAGCGGCCGTGGAAGGCGCCCTCGAAGGCGATGATCTCGATCCGCTCGGGCTGGCCGTTTTCATAGTGGAACTTGCGCGCCATCTTGATCGCCAGTTCGGCCGTCTCGGTTCCCGAGTTGGTGAAGAACACCGTATCCGCGAAGGTCCGCTCGACCAGCATCGCCGCCAGCCGCTCCTGCTCGGGGATGGTGTAGACGTTCGACACATGCCACAGCCTGCGCGCCTGTTCGGTCAGCACCTCGACCAGCGCGGGGTGGGCGTGGCCTAGCGCATTCACCGCGATGCCGGACCCCAGGTCCAGGAACCGTCGCCCGTCGGTCGTGGTCAGCCAGCAGCCCTCGCCCGAGGCAAAGGCCAGCGGCGCACGGTTGTAGGTCGGCAGGACGGGAGAGA
>JAGPCN010000268.1 GCA_018058035.1 Fuscovulum sp. | reverse complement strand
GGCATCGTGCTGATGATCTTCGATGAATCGCTGCGCTTTGCCGAAGAGCTGCGCTCGGGCATCTATGGCCTGATCCTGATCCTGGTCATGCTGTTCTGGCCGCAGGGCCTGGAACGGCTGATCCGCATCGCGCCTGGACGAAAGGGGGCCGCGTGATGCCGATCCTGTCGCTTCACGGCGTCACCCGCACCTTCGGCGGTGTCGTCGCGGTCAACGACGCCAGCTTTTCGGTGCAGGCGGGCACGATCCACGGCCTGATCGGCCCCAACGGCGCCGGCAAGACCACGATGTTCTCGCTGATCACCGGGTTCTACCGGCCCACCCAGGGCCGGATCAAGCTGGACGGCGAGGACGTGACCCACCTCTCCACCAGCGCCCGCGCGCGCAAGGGTCTGGTCCGCACCTTTCAGGGCACCGTGCTGTTTCCCGAACAGACCGTGGCCGAGAACATCGGCAACGGTCTTCTGGCCACCGGGCCGCACCGCTGGTTCGACTGGTTCGCCGAACCGCATCAGGCGCGGCAGGACCGCGAGGCGCGGGTTGCGGAGATCCTCGATTTCACCCGCCTGTCCGATCTGCGCGACGCGTCTGCGCGCGACCTGTCGCATGGCCAGCAGCGCGTGCTGGGCATTGCCATCGCCCTGGCCGCGCGCCCCCGCGTGCTGCTTCTGGACGAACCCTTCACCGGCATGACCGCATCCGAAAAGGACCGGCTGGTGCAGATGCTGGGCCGCGTCCGCGATCAGGGCACCACGATCGTTCTGGTCGAACACGACATGCGCAGCGTGATGCGGCTGTGCGACCGGATCACCGTGCTGAACTTTGGCCGCGTTCTGACCGAGGGCACACCCGAGGAGGTCCGGCGCCACCCCGAGGTGATGGCCGCCTATCTGGGAACCGCGGCATGATCGAGATCCGCAACCTGACGGTCCATTACGGCCGTGCGCTGGCGGTCGATGATGTCTCGCTGACCTTTGCGGCGGGGACGATCAACTGCATCATCGGCTCGAACGGGGCCGGGAAAAGCACGATCCTGCGCACGATCTCGGGCCTTGTCCGCCTGACCAGCGGCCAGATCCTGTTCGAGGGGCAGCCGATCCAGGGCCTTGCCCCCAAGGCGGTGGTGGCCCGCGGCATCGCCCATGTGCCCGAAGGCCGCCATGTGTTCCCCGAACTGACGGTCGAAGAAAACCTGAAGATCGGGGCCTATCTGCGCCACGACCGGGCCGCGGTGCGGCGCGATTACGACCATGTCTGCGCCGTCTTTCCCCGTCTGGCCGAACGCCGCCGCCAATTGGCGCTGACGCTCAGCGGCGGCGAACAGCAGATGCTGGCGATCGGGCGCGCCATCATGGCGGCGCCGCGGCTGGTGCTGATGGACGAACCCTCGATGGGCCTGTCGCCGGTCATGGTGGCCACCATGGCCAATGTGATCCGCTCGGTGAACGCCGAGGGCAAGTCGGTGCTCTTGGTCGAGCAGAACGCCAATGTCGCCCTGTCGCTGGCCGAGGATGCAGCGGTCCTGGAACAGGGCCGCATTTCGCTGGTCGGCAAGGCGGCGCAGATGAAGGACGACGACCATGTGCGCGTCGCCTACATCGGGGTCTAGGGTGGCGGACGTACTGGACCAGCTGTGGACGGCGGCGCAGGACCTGCGCGCCGGGGCCGTCGATCCGGCGCTGCCCGACGTCGAGGCGGCAATGCCCGCCGAACGCCCCGTTGCCCGCGCCGTGCGCGCGCACCTGGCCGGTGTTGTCGCGCTGTGTTCAGGCGCGGCAGACAGCGCCCGCGACCACGCCGACCGGGCCACCGGGCTGTGGGCCGAGGTTGCGGCAGGCATGTTGACGGACGCGCCGCAGATAGCCGCGCGGTCGAATGCCTTCCACATGCGGCTTGCGGCGCGGCATGGCGAATTCTACCGCGATCTGGGGCGCAAGGCGCTGTCGCAATGGGTCGAAGGGGCGGCGTTCAAGGCCCGCTTCCTGTCGGCCATGGCCCGCCACGCCGCCGGTGCCCACGACAAGGCGCTGGAGGCCGGCATTGCCCTGGTCGCCGCCTGGCGCGCCAGCCTGTCGCCCCGCCTGCCGGGCCTCGCCGATATCGAGGACGTGACGGGCGCCTGGGCCACGCAGCAAGGCCGCCCCGAGGTGGCCGCGCAGATGCGCGACCATGCGGCGCAACGCGCGGGACGCCTGGCGCCCTGGCCCGAAGACGCCCCCCAGATCTGGGCGCGGCCCCGCAGCGCCGAGGCCCTGCTGCGGTTCGGCTTTGCCGCCACGCCCCTGAACTGGCCCGACCTGCCCGTGCAGGGCTGACCGGACCGGAATTGACGCGAAAGGACCCTGCCGGATGACCGAGACCCATGACTTCATCATCATCGGCGCGGGGTCGGCCGGCAGCGTGCTGGCCAACCGCCTCAGCGCCGATCCGGCCATCAAGGTGCTGGTGTTGGAGGCCGGCGGCCCGGACCGCCGCTGGGATTTCCGCATCCAGATGCCGGCGGCGCTGGTCTATCCGTTGCAGTCCAAGACCTACAACTGGCAGTTCGAATCCGAGCCGGTGGCGCAGCTGAACGACCGCCGCATCGCGTATTTTCGCGGCAAGGCGCTAGGCGGGTCCTCCACCATCAACGGCATGGTCTATGTCCGCGGCAATCCGGGCGACTTCGACCACTGGGCCGACCAGCCGGGGCTGGGGCACTGGTCCTACCGCCATTGCCTGCCCTATTTCCGCCGGTCGGAAACCTATTCCGGCGGCGGCGATGCCTATCGCGGCGACAGCGGGCCGCTGCACGTCAGCCGCGGCCGGCCGGAAAGCCCGCTCTACCAGATGTTCCTCGATGCCGCATTGCAGGCCGGCCACCCGGCCACCGAGGATGTCAACGGCTATCGGCAGGAAGGCTTTGGCTATTTCGACGCCACCATCCACGACGGCCGCCGCGAAAGCGCCTCGCGCGCCTACCTGCATCCGGCGATGAAGTCGCGCCCCAACCTGACCGTGGTCACCGGCGCCATGGTCGGCGGGATCGAGTTGCAGAACGGCCGGGCCAGCGCGGTCACCTACCTCAGCGAGGGGCAGACGCGAAAGGCGCAGGTCGGGCAAGAGGTGATCCTGTCGGCCGGTGCGATCCAGTCGCCGCAGCTTCTGATGCTGTCGGGCATCGGCCCGGCCGACGAACTGCGCCGCCACGGCATCGCGGTGCATCACGACCTGCGGGGCGTCGGGCAGAACCTGGCCGACCACCTGGAATGGATCGTCTCGTACAAATGCACCAAGCCGCTTTCGTATTTCGAGGCGACCAAGCCCCTGCGCCAGGGAGCCATCGGGGCGCGCTGGCTGGCCACCGGCACCGGGCTGGGGGCGTCGAACTTCTTCGAGGCGGGCGGCTTCCTGAAATCCTTCGCCAACAAGCCCTATCCCGACGTTCACCTGCATTTCGTGGGGCTGGCGGCGGAATACAGCGGCCGGCTGTCGGCGCCGGGGCACAGCTATCAGGTTCACCTCAGCCCCGGCCTGCCGGAAAGCCGGGGCTGGATCACGCTGCGGTCGGACAGGCCGGATGACGCGCCGGTGATCCAGCCGAACTACCTGACCGCCGAGCGCGACTGGGTCGAGGCCCGGCAGGCGATCCGCAAGTCGCACGAGATCCTGGAGCAACCTGCGCTGGCGGATGTGCGCGGCGATCCGATCCACCCCGGCCGCGCGCTGGACAGCGACGCGGCGCTGGACGCCTATATCCGCCAGCACGCCGAGACCGGCTATCACTATGCCGGCACCTGCCGGATGGGGCTGGATGCCGAGGCCGTGGTCGATGGCCAGCTGCGGGTGCATGGGGTGCGGGGCCTGCGGGTGGTGGATGCCTCGGTCATGCCGCGGCCGACCAACGGCAACACCAATGCGCCCACCATCATGATCGCCGAGAAGGCCGCCGACATGATCCTGGGCCGGGCCCCGCTGCCGCCTTCGGACGCCCCGGTTCATCCGGGCTGAGGGCAGGGCCCGTCAGTGCCCCGCGCCGGCGGCCGGCGGCGGTTCCTTGACGACCAGCGGAATGCGCCCCGCGGGCGGGGTGTTGCGGCTGCGTTGGCTGCGGATCACGCCGTCGATCACCGTCATGCCCACGCCGGGCAGGTTGCCCAGCTGGATCGACTCCAGGATTGTCTTGCCGGGCGTGTGCTGGGCCTGGTCCATCAGCACGAAGTCGGCCGCCTTGCCCGCCTCGATGATCCCGGTGTCCAGCGCGCGCTGGCGCGAGGTATTGCCGGTTCCGAAGCAGAAGGCCACCTCGGCCGGCACATTGCCCAGGCTGGACAGCATCGCCACCATCCGCAGGATGCCCAGCGGCTGCACCCCCGACCCGGCCGGGCCGTCGGTGCCCAGGATGATCTGGTCCAGCTTGCCCAGTTCGCGCGCGGTGTTCAGCGTCAGCAGGGCGGCGCGTTCGTTGCCGTTGTGAACGATTTCCAGCCCCGCCTTGCAGCTTTCGCACAGGCAGACGATCTGGTCGTCGGGCAGCGCCGAATGGCCACCGTTGATGTGGCCCACCACGTCGGTGCCGGTTTCCAGCACCATCGCCGCGTCGATCAGGCCCGAGCCGGGGATCGACGGGCCGCCGGTGTGGATCGTGCTCTGGATGCCGTACTTGCGCGCCCAGTCCACCATCTGGCGGGCGGTCTTGCCGTCTTTCACCGTGCCAAGGCCGACCTCGCCCAGCAGTTTGACGCCCGCTGCGGCCAGGTCGCGGAAATCCTCCTCGACCATGCCGTGTTCGATCACCGGGGCGCCGGCCAGCACCTTGACGCCCGAGGGGCGGAAGTTTTCGTACCAGCGCTGCGCCGCGATCGCCATCGCCTTCAGCCCCACGATGTCGCGCGGTCGGCCGGGCATGTGAACCTCGCCGGCCGAGATCAGCGTGGTGACACCGCCATGCAGCGTGCTGTCGATCCAGTTCAGTTGCTGCTGGCGGGGGGTGTAGTCGCCGACCACCGGGTGGACATGGCTGTCGATCAGGCCGGGCGCCAGGGTGCAGCCGTTGGCGTCGATGATCGTGGTGGCGCCTTCGGTGTCCAGGTCGGCCTCGCGGCCCCAGGCCTCGATCCGGCCATCGACGGCCACCAGGCAATCGGCGTCAAGGATCGGGGCTTCGATCCGACCCGACAGCATCAGCCCGATGTTGCGGATGACAAGCTTGGCCATGGTTGGTCCCCCTGTGGTTTGTATGTAGGCTAACGAAGAAGCCTCGCTTGTCCAACGGGTTTTTTCCCGCCTGAAGGTCAGGGCAGGGCCACCGGCCGCATTTCCTGCTTGACAGAAGATTTGTTGGCATACGAACAAAAACCATGGCCACCCTTTACCCGTGCGGCCAGACCTGCATCATTGCGAACCGGCGCCTCTGCCCGTTTCCGCACCCCGAAGGAGCGAGATCATGCCTGAAGTCCGCATCCGCAAGATTGCGACGGCGATCGAGGAGATTCGTCACGAGGGCGGGCCTCCGGCCGCGGTGCCGCTGCTGCGCGGGGCGGCGATGGCGGTGATCGGGAACCCCTATGCCGGCCGCTATGTCGAGGACATCCAGCCCTTCATGGAGGACCTCAAGCCCCTTGGCCTGGACCTGGCGCGGCGGCTGCTGGCGGCGCT
>JAGPCN010000037.1 GCA_018058035.1 Fuscovulum sp. | reverse complement strand
AGGGCCTGCGCGACCTCTGGGCCGCCTGCGGGCGCGACTTCGACCGCGACGTGACGCTGGTGCCGATGGACCCGTTCTACCGCATCCTGTTCCCCGACGGCGAAACCTTCACCGCCCGCCAGGACGACGCCGCGATGCAGGCCGAGGTGTCTCGCATCAGCCGCGGCGACCTGCCCGGCTACCGCCGCTTCCTGAAGGACAGCGAGGCGCGCTACTGGTTCGGCTACGAGGACCTGGGCCGCCGCTCGATGCACCGGCTGTGGGACACGCTGAAGGTGATCCCGCGCTTTGCCATGCTGCGCGCCGACCGCTCCGTCTACGCCCATGCCGCCGCGCGGGTGCGGGACGACCACCTGCGCTTTGCGCTGTCGTTCCACCCGCTGTTCATCGGCGGCGATCCGTTCAACGTGACCTCGATGTACATCCTGGTCAGCCACCTGGAAAAGGCCTTCGGCGTCCACTACGCCATGGGCGGCGTGCAGGCGATCGCCGAGGCGATGGCGGGCGTGATCCGCGACCAGGGTGGGCAGGTCTTGCACGGGGCCGAGGTCGACGAGATCACCGTCTCGGCCGGTCGCGCCTCGGGCGTGCGGCTGGTCGACGGGCGCGCGCTGCCGGCCGAAGTCGTGGTGTCGAACGCCGACGCGGGCCACACCTACGACCGGCTCCTGCGCAACCAGCCGCGGCGGCGCTGGACCGGGCCGCGGCTGAAACGCGCGCGCTGGTCGATGGGGCTGTTCGTCTGGTACTTCGGTACCCGCGGCACCCGCGGCAAGTGGCCCGAGGCGGGGCACCACTCCATCCTCGTCGGCCCGCGCTACCGTGACCACATCCGCGACATCTTCCTGCGCGGCCGGCTGGCCGACGACATGAGCCTGTATGTCCACCGCCCCAGCGTGACCGACCCGTCCTGCGCGCCCGAGGGCGACGACACCTTCTACGCGCTGTCGCCGGTGCCGCACCTGGGCCATGACAATGGCATCGACTGGGCGACCGAGGCCGAACCCTACCGCCGGAAGATGCTGGCCATGCTTGAGGACCGCCTGCTGCCGGGCCTGTCGGCGCATGTCACCGAAAGCCTGGTCTTCACGCCCGAAACCTTTCGCGACCGCTATCTGTCGCCCTATGGCGCCGGGTTCTCGATCGAGCCGCGCATCCTGCAATCGGCCTGGTTCCGCCCGCACAACGTGTCCGAGGAACTGCCGGGCCTCTATCTGGCGGGCGCCGGCACCCATCCGGGTGCGGGCGTTCCCGGCGTGATCGGCACCGCCGAGGTGCTGGCGACGCTGGTCCCCGATGCGCCCGACCGGGCCGCCCGGCCGTTGCGGATGGCCGCCGAATGATCGCCGCCGCGGACATCGAGGCCTGCCGGGCGATAATCCGCACCGGCAGCCTGTCGTTCCACGCCGCCTCGCGCGTGCTGCCGGCCCGGGTGCGCGATCCGTCGCTGGCGCTGTATGCCTTTTGCCGGGTGGCCGACGACGAGGTCGACGAGGGCCGCGACAAGGCTGCCGCCGTGCTGCGCCTGCGCGACCGGCTGGACCTGATCTATGCGGGCCGCCCGCGCAACAGCCCCGCCGACCGGGCCTTTGCCGCCGTGGTGGCCGATTTCGACATGCCGCGCGCCCTGCCCGAGGCCCTGCTGGAGGGGCTGGCCTGGGATTCTCTGGGCCGCCGCTACGACAGCCTGTCCGACCTGCACGCCTATGCCGCCCGCGTGGCCGCCGCCGTCGGTGCCATGATGTGCGTGCTGATGCGGGTGCGCGACGAGGATGCGCTGGCCCGCGCCTGCGACCTGGGGCTGGCGATGCAACTGACCAACATCGCCCGCGACGTGGGCGAGGATGCCCGCGCCGGCCGCCTGTTCCTGCCGCTGGACTGGCTGGCCTGCGAAGGCATCGACCCCGAGGCCTTCCTGCGCGCACCCGAGCCGCTACCCGGCATCCGCCGCTGCACCCGCCGCCTGCTGGACCAGACCGAAGGCCTGTATTGGCGGGCCGCGACCGGCGTGCGCCGGCTGCCGCTGGACTGCCGCGCCGGCATCCTGGCCGCCGGGCATGTCTACGCCGCCATCGGCCACCAGGTCGCGCGGGCGGGCCATGACAGCATCAGCCGCCGCGCCCGCACCTCGGCTGCGCACAAGGCCGTGCTGCTGGCCTGGTCGGGCCTGCAGGCGGGGGTGATCTCGGTCCTGCCCGCCTCGGCCCGCATCCATGCCCGCCCAGTGCCCGAGGTGGCCTTCCTGGTCGAGGCGGCGGCGCAGCGGCGGCCGCAGGCCGGGCGCTCCGAGGCGCTGCTCCGCGTCCTGGCCCAGCTTGAGGCGCGCGACCGCGGCCTGGCCTGAGCGCTTTCCCTTCGCCCGCCGCTGCCCTATCCTGCGCGCAGCCGCAGAAAAAGGTGCGCCGCCATGTCGATCCCGCTGTTCCTGACCTATCTGGCGGCCTGCCTTGCGGCGGGCGCGACCGGCGCGCTGTTCCAGCCCGGCGACTGGTATCGGTCGCTGAAGAAGCCGTCCTGGACGCCGCCCGACTGGCTGTTCCCGGTGGCCTGGACCACGCTGTATCTGTGCATGTCGGTGTCTGCCGCGCGGGTGGCGGGGCTGGCGGGGACCGATCCGGCCAGCGGCCCGGCGCTGGCCTTCTGGGCGCTTCAGATCGCGCTGAACACGCTGTGGACGCCGGTTTTCTTCGGCCTGCGGCGGATGGGCACGGGCCTGGTGGTGCTGGTGCTGTTGTGGCTGGCGGTGGCGGCGACGCTGATCGCCTTCTGGCGGGTCGACCTGGTCGCGGGGCTTCTGTTCCTGCCCTACCTCGCCTGGGTTTCGGTCGCCGGGGCGCTGAACTTCACCGTCTGGCGGCTGAACCGCGGCTGAACCGCGCCTAGGGCCAGCGCGCCCGGCGCGGCACGCGGACGGCCAGCATCGGCTTCATCAGCGGCTGGCGAAAGCGTGCCAGGTCAAGCGCCTCGTGCATGCCCAGGGTCTCCTCGCCGCCGATCCGGGTGCGCACCAGCGACCGCGAATAGAACGGCGCATCCAAGAGCGATAGCGCCTGCCGCGGCCTGGTGCCCGGATCGGCCCGCGTCTCGCGCCGCACCAGCCAGGCGCTGCGCGCCATCGACACCGGCGGCGGCGCCTCGATCAGCCGCACCTCGCCGCTGCGGTCTGCCTCGACCGCCAGCGCCAGGCGGCTGCCGTCGCGGCGGGTGGCGTCGTAGAAGCACAGCGTCCGGTCGCGCATCGGGAACCGCCCCCAGGTCCAGAAGCCGAAGTCCGTCTCCAGCGCGCGGCTGCCGAAATTGGCGTCGAAATAGCCGTGCCCCTCCCACTCATGCCCCTGCGACAGCGCGACCGAGACATGCGCCATCGGCGCAAAGGGGCGCCAGAGGTGGCGGCCATCGGGCGTCAGCAGCGCCTCGGTCTGGGTCACCGCCGCGGGTGTCACCACGATGCGCCCGCGCACCCGCGTCACCATCGGCGGGGCGCCCAATTCGTCGACGTCGATCACCAGCTCGCGCCCCGTCCAGTGCATCCGGCTGGGACCGATCTCCAGCGTGTCGCGCGACTGGCGCAGCGCCCCTGCCCCGCGGTCGGTCATGGTGAACCGCCCGTTCAGCCCCGAGGTGACCACGTTCAGGCAGCAGTGATTCTGCGGATGCCGCCGCCCCGACCAGCGGTACCAGGGCGAGAACACCGACCCGATGAAGCCGATCACCGAGACCGCGCGCGCCCCGTCGTCGGAGATGGCGTCGACATACCACCAGGCATAGCCGTCGGGGCCGACCTCGACGCGGAAGTCCGGTCCTCCGCCCAGGCCTGAGCCGCGTGCCGGCCGGAGGCCAGCGCCATCGGCCCCCCCGCCCCCGGATGCGCGCCCCCCCCCGCCAGATACAGCCCCGGCAGCGCCGTCCGGGCCAGCGGTCGGCGAAACGCCGCCAGCGCCCCCTCGGGCGAGGCGCCATAGATCGCCCCCTGCGAGCCCGGAAACAGCCGCGACAGGCCCGCCGGCGTGGTCAGCGCCGCCGGGTCGGGCGGCGGGGCAAAGGTCAGCCCCATCGCCGACAGCGGGGGAAAGGTTCTTGCCCGGCATTGTGCCTCCTCGCTGGCATAGGGCTGATGGCCGGCAGGGCCGTTCAGGATGATCTCGAACCGCTCGACCGCGGGGGGCGGGGGGCCCAGCTCGCGGTCCTGCGCGCAGACGTAAAGCGTCGCGGCCTCGGGCATCCGGCCTTGGCCGATGGGTCCGAATTCGCGCGCCGGGTCGGCGGTGAAGAAGACGTTGTGATGCGCCAGGTCGGCCGCCCCGGGCGAGGCCGCAAAGGCCCAGACCCAGGCCGACAGGCTGGGTGCGGGCCGCGCGCGCAGGCTCATGGCCGCCCGCGCCGCATCGCCCAGCAAGCCGTCGCGCAGCGCGCCCGGATCGCCGTTGAAGACGCAGGCGGTGCAGGGCAGGCTGGCGCCGCCCTCCAGTTCCACCGCCGCGACGCGGCCCTGCTGGCGCACGATCCGCCGGGCGCGGGTGGCGTAAAGGAAGCGCACGCCCTGCGCCTCGGCCGCCCGGGCCAGCGCCTGGGCCAGCCCGTGCAGGCCCCGCCGCAACGCCCAGACGCCCGCCTGCTCGGCCTGCCAGATCAGCGACAGCACCGCCGGAGTGCAGTCGGGGCGGCCGCCGACATAGGTTGAGTAGCGGCCGAACAGCTGCACCAGCCGCGGGTCGCGGAAATGGCGGCGCAGCATGCTGTCCACGGTCGCGCCGGGCCGCAGCGCGGGCCACAGGGCGGGCGCGCGCAGGGTGGCGGCGACGATGCGGCGCAGGTCGGGCCGGGGCGCGTCGATCACCGGGCCGCGAAAGGCCGCCCACAGCCGCGCGGTCAGCGCGTCGAACCGGAGGAAGGCATCGGCCTCGCGCGCGCCGGCCAGCGCCGCAATCGCCTCGGCATTGGCGGCCGGGTCGGGGAACAGGTCCAGCCGGCTGCCGTCGGGCCAAAAGTGACGCGCCAGCCGCGGCAGGGCCACCAGGTCCAGCTGATCCTCGGTGCGGGTGCCGCAGAGGGCGAACAGCTCGTCCACCCGGTCGCGCATCGTCAGCACAGTCGGCCCGGCATCCACCGGCCCCGCGGCCGTGGCCAGCGCGCGCGCCTTGCCGCCCGGGGCTTCGGCCATCTCGACCACGGTCACCTGCGCGCCCGCCGCCGCCAGCCGGATCGCTGCCGCCAGCCCGCCCATTCCGGCCCCGATCACCACGGCGCGTTCGTCGACCGGCATCCGTGCCGCCCCCAACATGTCAGACTTGCGATACACTCGACTGTAAGTTTCAGTTTACACACACCCGGCCGAATGCCAATGTGAATTGCCAGAAGACCCGGATGTCATGCGAAAGGGGTTCGCCCATGGTTCTGGACTCGCGCATCGAAGGGGCCTTGCGCCGGGCCTTGGCCCTGGCCCAGGGCGGCGCCACGCCGCCGCAACTGGCGCAGGCCCTGCCCTATGCCGTCTTTCCCGGCGGCGCGCGGGTGCGGCCCACCATCCTTCTGGCCGTGGCCCAGGCCTGCGGCGACGACCGCCCCGAGGTCTCGGACGCCGCCGCCGCCGCGCTGGAGCTGATGCACTGCGCCAGCCTGGTCCATGACGACCTGCCCGCCTTCGACAACGCCGACCTGCGCCGCGGCAAGCCCAGCCTGCACCGCAGCCATGGCGAGCCGCTGGCGATCCTGGCAGGCGACAGCCTGATCATCTTGGCCTACGAGGTACTGGCCCGCGCCGGCGCTGCCGCCCCCGACCGTGCGCTGCGCCTGATCGCGACGCTGGGCCGCCGCTCGGGCGCGGCCGAGGGGATCTGCGCCGGGCAAGCCTGGGAAAGCGAGCCCAAGGCCGACCTGCGCGCCTATCACCTGGCCAAGACCGCAGCGCTGTTCATCGCCGCGACCCAGATGGGCGCCATCGCGGCCGGTTACGAGGCCGACCCCTGGGAGGACCTGGGCACCCTGATCGGCGAGGCGTTCCAGGTTGCCGACGACCTGAAGGACGCCCTGTCCCCGGCCGATGCGATGGGCAAGCCCGCCGGGCAGGATGCCGCGCTGATGCGGCCCTCGGCCGTGCATCTGATGGGGGTCGAGGCCGCGACCCGCCACCTGCACGACATCCTGTCGGGCGCCATCGCCTCGATCCCCTCCTGCCCCGGAGAGGCCCGGCTGGCGCAGACCGTCCAGGCCTATGCCCGCAGGATCATGGAGATTCCGGCCACGGCCGCCAGGGGGTAGGCATGGCCGACACCTCGCTGCCGCCGCTGCCGGACCGGACCCGGCCTCCGGACCTGGGGCTGGTCACCCGGCTGGCGCTGTCGCGGCGCTTTCACGCGCTGGTCGAGCGCATCCCGCTGTTGCGCCGCCACTCGCGCGCCGAAGGTAGGGCGCTGTTCGGCATCGTCTCCGGTTTCGTCCAGTCGCAGGCGCTGATGGCGCTGGTCGAGTTGCAGGTGCTGCACCGGCTGGCCGATGGCCCCGCCCCGACCGAATCCCTTGCCGGGGCCGCCCGCGTTCCGCCCGACCGCATGCGCATCCTGTTGCAGGCCGCGGCGGCGCTGCGGCTGGTGCGGGCGCGCGGCGGCCTGTGGCATCTGGCGCCGCGCGGCGCGGCCTTCCTGGCCGTGCCCGGGCTGGAATCGATGGTGCGCCATCACGGCGTCCTCTATCGCGACCTCACAGACCCCGCCGCCTTCTTTCGCGGCGAGACCGAGCCCGGGCTGGCCGCCTTCTGGCCCTATGTCTTCGGCCCGCTGGCACAACAGGACGCAGCGCTGGCCGCGCGCTATTCGGCGCTGATGTCCGACAGCCAGGGCCTGGTCGCCGAAGACACCCTGCGCCTGGTCGACCTGTCCGGCGCCCGCCACCTGATGGACGTGGGCGGCGGCACCGGCGCCTTCCTGCGCGCCGTCGCGGCCCGCCACCCGCAGCTGCGCCTGACGTTGTTCGACCTGCCCGATGTCGTCGCCGGGGCGGCCCCGGTCGGCCCGCAGATGACCACCCATCCCGGCAGTTTTCGCACCGACCCGATTCCCCAAGGCGCCGATGTCATCAGCCTGGTCCGCGTTCTGTACGATCATCCTGACACTTTGGTCGCCGCCTTGCTGGCGAAAATCCACGCCGCCCTGCCGCCGGGCGGACGAATTCTGATCTCGGAGCCGATGTCGGGCGGTGAAAAGCCGGACCCTGCGACCGACATCTATTTCGCGATCTACACGATGGCGATGCGCACCGGCCGCACCCGTTCTGCCGTCGAGATTGCGGAACTTGCTGGAAAGGCAGGGTTTTCCGTAACACACCCGGCCCGTTCGCTGCGCCCATTCATCACCAGCGTCCTTGTTGCGCATCGCTCCTGACCGCAGACAGCGCCGGCCTTTTGCAGAGCGTCAAAGAAACATGTCTAATAAAATTGACAGTCTCAGCCGTAAGTCTAAACTTACACAATAAGCGGACCTGCCACGCCCGGCTTCGGGGGCGGATCCAGAGGGGAAATCCGGTTGCAGACCCAAGTCGTCATCATGTCGGGCCCCAAGGCCATCTCGCTGGGAACCGCCGGGTTGACCAATCCCGGCGCTGGCGACCTGGTGGTCGACATCGCCTGGTCCGGCATCTCGACCGGCACCGAAAAGCTGTTCTGGATGGGCACGATGCCGCCCTTCCCTGGCATGGGCTATCCGCTGGTTCCAGGCTATGAAAGCTTTGGCGAGGTGGTCGAGGCCGCGCCCGCCACCGGCTACCGGCCCGGCGACCATGTCTTTGTCCCCGGCGCCAACTGCTTTACCGGCGACGTGCGCGGCCTTTTCGGCGGGGCTGCGCGCCGGCTTGTCACCGCCGCGTCGCGCGTGTGCCGGCTGGATGCCGCGATCGGCCCGCAGGGCGCCCTTCTGGCGCTGGCCGCGACCGCGCGGCATGCGTTGGCGGGCTTTGACACCGCGCTGCCCGACCTGATCATCGGCCACGGCACCCTGGGCCGCCTGCTGGCCCGCCTGACCCTGGCCGCCGGCGGCAAGCCCCCGACCGTGTGGGAGACCAACCCCGCCCGCCGCGATGGCGCGAAGGGATATGAGGTGCTGGACCCCGACGCCGACCCGCGCCGCGACTATGCCGCGATCTACGACGCCTCGGGCGCGCCGGGCCTGCTGAACCAGCTGGTTCCGCGCCTGGCGAAGGGCGGAGAGGTGGTCCTCTGCGGCTTTTACACCGAACCCGTCAGCTTTGCTTTCGCGCCCGCCTTCATGAAGGAAATGCGCCTGCGCATCGCCGCCGAATGGCAGCCCGCTGACCTGGCCGCCACCCGCGCCCTGATCGAAAGCGGCGCTCTGTCGCTGGAGGGGCTGATCACGCACCGGCAACCGGGCGCGACCGCCCCCGAGGCCTATCGCACGGCCTTCGAGGATGCCGCCTGTCTCAAGATGATCCTGGACTGGAGGGCGACCGCATGACGCTGGATATCCCGAACCTGAGGGACTTCGACGCCCGCCTGCGCGACGAGGCGCATGAGGAGCCGACGCTGGAAATCCCGCAGGATCCGCCGTCGAAAAAGACCCAGATCATCGCGATCTACGGCAAGGGCGGCATCGGCAAGTCGTTCACGCTGGCGAACCTGAGCCACATGATGGCCGAGATGGGCAAGCGCGTGCTGCTGATCGGCTGCGACCCCAAGTCCGACACCACCAGCCTCTTGTTCGGCGGCAAGGCCTGCCCGACGATCATCGAGACCTCGACCCGCAAGAAGCTGGCGGGCGAAGAGGTCAAGGTGGGCGACGTCTGCTTCAAGCGCGGCGGCGTCTTCGCTATGGAGCTGGGCGGACCCGAGGTCGGCCGCGGTTGCGGCGGGCGCGGCATCATCCACGGCTTCGAGACCCTGGAGAAGCTGGGCTTCCACGACTGGGATTTCGACTATGTCCTGCTCGACTTCCTGGGCGACGTGGTCTGCGGCGGCTTCGGCCTGCCGATCGCCCGCGACATGGCGCAAAAGGTGATCGTCGTCGGCTCGAACGACCTGCAATCGCTGTATGTCGCGAACAACGTCTGTTCGGCGGTGGAATATTTCCGCAAGCTGGGCGGCAATGTCGGCGTGGCCGGGCTGGTCATCAACAAGGATGACGGCACCGGAGAGGCCGCCGCCTTTGCCGAAAGCGTCGGCATCCCGATCCTGGCCAGCATACCGGCCGATGACGACCTGCGCCGGAAATCGGCGAATTATCAGATCGTTGGCAGCCACGCCACGCAATGGGGCGCGCTGTTTGAAGAACTGGCGGTCAACGTCGCCGACGCCCCCCCGCTGCGCCCGCGCCCGCTGTCGCAGGATGGGCTTCTGGGCCTGTTTGATGCGGAAACCACCGGCAAGGATTTCGTGCTGGAACCCGCCTCCGATGAAGACATGCGCGGCAAGTTTGCCGGTGTGAAGGCCAGCCTTGAAGTGGTCTACGACAATGCTTGACCTCGAAACCCTTCGTCGCCTGGACGAGGCGCTGAAGCGGCTGCAAGGCCGGGGGGCGCCGTCATGACCGAAGTGACGCAAGGCCTGGGCTGCCACGCCAAAGGCGAGATGCAGGCCGCCGCCCGCGCCGCCGGCAAGTCGGACGTGCTGGACCGCTATGCCGCCGATTACCCGCAAGGCCCGCATGACAAGCCGCAAAGCATGTGCCCGGCCTTCGGGTCCTTGCGCGTCGGCCTGCGGATGCGGCGGGTGGCGACCGTCCTGTCGGGCAGCGCCTGCTGCGTCTACGGCCTGACCTTCGTTTCGCATTTCTACGGTGCCCGCCGGTCTGTTGGTTATGTGCCCTTCAACTCGGAGACGCTGGTGACCGGCAAGCTCTTCGAGGACATCCGCGAGGCGGTCCACCAGATGGCCGATCCCGACCGCTATGATGCGGTGGTGGTGACCAACCTCTGCGTGCCCACCGCCAGCGGCGTGCCTCTGCGGCTGTTGCCAAAGGAAATCAATGGCGTGCGGATCGTCGGCATCGACGTGCCGGGGTTTGGCATCCCGACCCACGCCGAGGCCAAGGACGTGCTGGCCGGCGCGATGCTGGCCTATGCCCGGGCCGAGGTGATGGCCGGCCCGGTGCCGGCGCCGGCAGCGGGCCGGGCCGATCGGCCGACCGTGACCCTGCTGGGCGAGATGTTCCCGGCCGACCCGATGATGATCGGCGCGATGCTGGCGCCCCTGGGGCTGGCCGTCGGCCCCGTGGTGCCCTGCCGCGAATGGCGCGAACTTTATGCCGCGCTGGACAGTCAGGTGGTGGCCGCGATCCATCCGTTCTACTCGGCCGCGATCCGGGAATTCCAGGCGGCGGGACGCAGGATCGTCGGCTCCGCTCCGGTAGGCCATGATGGCACCATGGACTGGCTGGCCGCGATCGGCGAAGCCTATGGCATCGCTGCGGAAAAGGTGGCGGCGGCGCAGAACGCCTTTGGCCCGGCGATCAAGGGCGCCCTGGCGGCGAACCCGATCCGGGGCCGCATCACGCTGAGCGGCTATGAGGGCAGCGAATTGCTGGTGGCCCGCCTGCTGATCGAAAGCGGGGCAGAAATTCCCTACGTCGGAACGGCTTGCGCGAAGTCGGAATGGAGCGCCGCCGACCGCGACTGGCTTCAGGCTCGCGGCGTGTCTGTGAAATACCGCGCCAGCCTGGAAGACGACCTGGCCGCGATGCAGGCCTTCCAGCCCGATCTGGCGATCGGCACCACCCCTGTCGTGCAGGAGGCGAAAGAGGCCGGCATCCCCGCGCTTTACTTCACCAACCTGATCTCGGCCCGGCCCCTGATGGGTCCGGCGGGTGCCGGAAGCCTGGCGCAGGTGGTGAACGCCGCGATGGCGAACCGCGACCGGATGGCGGGGATGAAGGCGTTCTTTGCGGGCGTCGGAGAAGGCGACAGCGCCGGCATCTGGGAAGGGGCGCCGAACCTGCGACGCGACTATCGCGCGCTGCACCAGAAGAAGCTGGACAAGGCGGCCCGTGCGGCCAGGGCGGAGGAGATGATATGATCCCGCGCCCCGATTTTTCGTCGAAAAATCGCAGATTCGATCCTTCGACGAAGGATCGGGGACGGTCGCCATGTTGATCCAGGATCACGACCGGGCGGGCGGTTACTGGGGCGCGATCTATGCCTTCTGCGCCGTCAAGGGCCTGCAGGTGGTGATCGACGGCCCGGTGGGCTGCGAGAACCTGCCGGTGACCTCGGTCCTGCACTACACCGACGCGCTGCCGCCGCATGAACTGCCCATCGTCGTCACGGGCCTGGGCGAGGAAGAGCTGGGCCGCGAGGGCACCGAGGGCGCGATGAAGCGGGCCTGGAAGGTGCTGGACCCGGCACTGCCGGCGGTGGTCGTCACTGGCTCCATCGCCGAGATGATCGGCGGCGGCGTGACCCCGCAGGGCACCAACATCCAGCGCTTCCTGCCGCGCACCATCGACGAAGACCAGTGGCAATGCGCCGACCGGGCGATGACCTGGATCTTCACCGAGTTCGGCCAGACCAAGGGCCGGATGCCGCCCGAAGCCAAGCGCCCCGAAGGATCGAAGCCGCGCGTGAACATCCTGGGGCCGATGTACGGCACCTTCAACATGGCCTCCGACCTGCACGAGATCCGCCGCCTGGTCGAAGGCATCGGCGCCGAGATCAACATGGTCATGCCGCTCGGCGCCCATCTCGCCGAGATGCGCAACCTGGTGAATGCCGATGCGAACGTGGTGATGTACCGCGAATTCGGTCGCGGGCTGGCCGAGGTGCTGGGCAAGCCCTACCTTCAGGCTCCGGTCGGGCTGGAGTCCACCACCCTCTTCCTGCGCAAGCTGGGCGAGAAGCTGGGCCTGGACCCCGAGCCGTTCATCGCGCAGGAAAAGCACAGCACGCTGAAGCCGCTGTGGGATCTGTGGCGCAGCGTGACGCAGGATTTCTTCGCCACGGCCAGCTTCGGCATCGTGGCGAACGAGACCTATGCCCGCGGCATCCGGCATTTCCTGGAAACCGACCTGGGCTTTCCCTGCGCCTTTGCGGTGGCCCGCAAGGCCGGGGCCAAGACCAACAACGAGGAAGTGCGCGCGCTGATCCGCCAGCACCGCCCGCTGCTGGTGATGGGGTCGATCAACGAAAAGATGTACCTGGCCGAAACCAAGGGCGGGCATGGCCCGGCGCCCAGTTTCCTTCCCGCCAGCTTCCCCGGCGCCGCCATTCGCCGCGCCACGGGCACGCCGTTCATGGGCTACGCCGGCGCCGTCTACCTGCTGCAAGAGGTCTGCAACGGCCTCTTTGACGCGCTGTTCCATATCCTGCCGCTGGCCTCTGACCTGGACAGCGCCGCGGCCACGCCCACCAGCTTGCGCCGCGACATGCCCTGGGACGTCGACGCCCAGGCGGCGCTTGACCGGATCGTCAGCGTGCATCCGGTGCTGACACGGATTTCCGCCGCGAAATCCCTGCGCGACGCGGCCGAGAAGGCCGCGCTGGACCAGGGAGCAGAGCGCGTGGTGCTGGAAGTGGTCGAGGCCCTAGGCGGCGCGACCGGAACGACAAGACGGGAGGGACGTGAATGACTGACCATACCGCCGGAGACGGACACGGGATGGGCGGTGCGCACCATGCGCAGCGCACGCCGCGGGCCGAGTTCTACCTGTACTTCGGGCTGATCTTCCTGATCGCCATCCCCTTCGCGGCGGTGGCCTGGCTGGTCCAGCTTGCGATCGAGCGCCGGCTGCCGGTGCATGGGCCGCTGGCCCGCGCCTGGAAGGATGCCGGCTCGATCACGCCCGAGATCTTCCGGCCGTAAGGGCCGGAGGCACGATTTTCCGGCCGCAAGGACCGGAAGGACACGACCCGACGCGGTGCGCCCGCCCGTCTGGTGAAAAGGTTCGGCATGGGCGGGGGTCACTCCCCGGCCATGGCGGAAACGCGGGACGGCATTCCGCCCGACCGTTGCCCAGCCGCAGGGAATGCGGCGTCAGTCTGCCAATCCGGAGGATAGTATGGCTGATAAATCCGACCTGAGTTTCACAGGTCTCACCGACGAGCAGGCGCAAGAACTGCACTCCGTCTACATGAGCGGGCTCTGGCTTTTCGTGGCCATCGCCGTGGTTGCTCACCTGGCGGTCTACATCTGGCGCCCGTGGTTCTGAGGAGGATCAATCCATGTCCAAATTCTACAAGATCTGGCTCATCTTCGATCCCCGTCGCGTCTTCGTGGCGCAGGGCGTGTTCCTGTTCCTGCTGGCGGCGATGATCCATCTCGTCCTGCTGTCGACCCCCGGTTACAACTGGATCGGGGAAGCCGGGGCCCGCGCGCTGGCCGCGCAGGGCGCCGCAACGCAGTAAGCGACTGCTCCTGTTGCGGGCGGCTTGGCCCCGGCCCGGCCGCCCGCAACGACCTGACACCATGTCACACACCCGGCCCGAACCGACGCCCGCGCCCGACGGCGGACAAGACCGGAGAAAGCGAAAGAGGGAAGCATGGCACTGCTCAGCTTCGAACGAAAATATCGCGTCCCTGGGGGCACGCTGGTCGGCGGGAACCTGTTCGACTTCTGGGTCGGCCCCTTCTACGTCGGCTTCTTCGGCGTCACGACGGTCTTCTTTGCGGCGCTTGGCACGCTGCTGATCCTTTACGGGGCCAGCCTTCAGGGCACCTGGAACCCGTGGCTGATCTCGATCAACCCGCCGGCGGTGGAACTGGGCCTGACGGCCGCGCCGCTGCGCGAGGGCGGGCTGTGGCAGATCATCACGATCTGCGCCATCGGCGCCTTTGTCAGCTGGGCCCTGCGCGAGGTGGAAATCTGCCGCAAGCTGGGCATCGGCTACCATGTGCCCTTTGCCTTCGCCTTCGCGATCCTGGCCTATGTCACGCTGGTGGTGATCCGCCCCGTCCTGATGGGGGCCTGGGGCTATGCCTTCCCCTACGGGATCTGGACGCACCTCGATTGGGTGTCCAACACCGGCTACACCTACGGCAACTTCCACTACAACCCGGCCCACATGATCGCGGTGAGCTTCTTCTTCACCACGGCCTTGGCACTGGCGCTGCATGGCGCGCTGATCCTTTCGGCCGCCAACCCTGAAAAGGGCCGCGAAATGCGGTCTCCCGACCACGAGGACACCTACTTCCGCGACCTGATCGGCTATTCGGTCGGCACGCTGGGCATCCACCGTCTGGGGCTGCTGCTGGCCCTGATGGCGGTGTTCTGGTCGGCCGTCTGCATCGTGATCTCGGGCACCATCTGGTTCGACCAGTGGGTCGTCTGGTGGGACTGGTGGCTGCAGCTGCCCTGGTGGGCCGACATCGCAGGAGGCGTCAATGGCTGAGTATCAGAACATCTTCACCCAAGTGCAGGTCCGCGGCCACGCCGAAGCCGGCATGGTCGAGGACGTGGAACTGCACAACCGCACCGGGGACGCCGGCTTTTCCAACCTGCTGGGCTGGTTCGGCAACGCCCAGCTGGGCCCGGTCTACCTGGGCACGATGGGGGTGATCTCGCTGGTCTCGGGGCTGGCATGGTTCATGATCGTCGGCGCCTGGTTCTGGTATCAGGCGGGCTTCAATCCGGCCGTCTTCCTGCGCGACCTGTTCTGGTTCAGCCTGGAACCCCCGGCCGAGGAATACGGCCTGGGCTTTGCACCCCTGGCCGAGGGCGGGCTGTGGATCATCGCCAGCTTCTTCCTGCTGGTCTCGGTCTGCGCCTGGTGGGTGCGCACCTGGCTGCGCGCCCAGGCCCTGGGCATGGGCAAGCACGTCAGCTGGGCCTTCGCATCCGCGATCTGGCTGTTCCTGGTGCTGGGCCTGATCCGGCCGATCCTGATGGGCAGCTGGAGCCACGCCGTGCCCTACGGCATCTTCAGCCACCTGGACTGGACCAACCTGTTCTCACTGACCTACGGCAACCTGTTCTACAACCCGTTCCACGCGCTCTCGATCGCCTTCCTCTACGGATCGGCGCTGTTGTTCGCGATGCACGGGGCGACCATCCTGGCCGTCAGCCGCTTTGGCGGCGACCGGGAACTGGAACAGATCGCCGACCGCGGCACGGCGTCGGAACGGGCCGCGCTGTTCTGGCGCTGGACCATGGGCTTCAACGCCACGATGGAGGGCATTCACCGCTGGGCCTGGTGGTTCGCGGTGCTGGTGACGCTGACCGGCGGCATCGGTATCCTTCTGACCGGCACCGTGGTCGACAACTGGTACGTCTGGGCCCAGGAGCACGGCTACGCGCCGATGGAGTGAGGGAAGACCATGTCTGACAAACCCTACTATCACGAACCGAACAACACGATCCACCTGCGCGTCTGGGCCCTGGGCCAGATGGTCTGGGGGGCCTTCCTTGGCGGGCTTTTCCTGGTCGCGGTGGTGGTCTTCGTGATGGCGATCTACATCGTCGGGCTGTTCCTGCCCGAGGAAAGCAAGCAGGCCCCCTCGCCCTATTCCGCCGTGACGGTGGTCGAGCACAGCGAGACCGCCTGACGACCTACCGGGGCGCGTGCGCGCCCCGGTCACAACATCCGGGCCAAGGCCGGCCCGGATCCGGGGCGCATACCACTGCCCGGTTCCCTTCCTGCTGGCAACAGGCACCTGGTGCCGCGTGGCTTTCCATGCGGCACCCTTTTCCCAAAGCTCATCGGAGGACGCAACCATGAGCGATTTCCCCTCTGCAAGGCCGGTGCTGGACCGGGTGGCCGGTCCGCAGGACCTGCGCGCGCTGTCGGATTCCGAGCTGGCGACCCTGGCGCAGGAATTGCGCCGCGAGACGATCGAGGTGGTCAGCCAGACCGGCGGGCACCTGGGGTCCTCGCTGGGGGTGGTGGAACTGACCGTTGCCATCCATGCCGTCTTCGACACCCCGCGCGACAAGCTGATCTGGGATGTCGGCCACCAGTGCTATCCGCACAAGATATTGACCGGGCGGCGCGACCGGATGCTGACCCTGCGCCAGGCCGGCGGCCTGAGCGGGTTCACCAAGCGGTCGGAAAGCGACTACGACCCGTTCGGCGCGGCGCATTCCTCGACGTCGATTTCCGCCGCCCTGGGGTTCGCGGTCGGGCGCGAACTGGGGATGCCGGTCGGCGACACCGTGGCCGTGATCGGCGACGGCGCGATCACCGCCGGGATGGCCTATGAGGCGATGAACCACGCCGGCCACCTGAAAAGTCGGATGTTCGTGATCCTGAACGACAACGACATGTCGATTGCGCCTCCGGTCGGCGCCTTGCAGAAATACCTGAACCAGATCGCCGAAAAGGCCCCGTTCGGGGGTCCCTTCGCCACGCTGAAGGCGGTGGCCGAGGGGGTCGAGGCGCATCTGCCGGGGCCGGTGCGCGACGGCGCGCGCCGCGCCCGCCAGATGGTGACGGGCATGCCCGGCGGCGCCACCCTGTTCGAGGAATTCGGGTTTGAATACATCGGGCCCATCGACGGCCACGACATGGGGCAATTGCTGGGCACGCTGCGGGCGGCGCGGGCGCGGGCCTCGGGGCCAGTGCTGATCCATTGCGTCACGGTCAAGGGCAAGGGCTATGCCCCCGCCGAGGGGGCCGACGACAAGTATCACGGCGTGGCGAAATTCGACGTGGCGACGGGTGTGCAGGCCAAGGCCAAGTCGAACGCGCCCAGCTATACGGCGGTGTTCGGCCAGCGCCTGACGGACGAGGCCGCGCGCGATCCGCGGGTGGTGGCGATCACCGCGGCGATGCCGGGTGGCACGGGCCTGGACGGGATGGCGCGGCGGTTCCCGGCGCGGGTGTTCGACGTAGGGATCGCCGAACAGCACGGCGTGACCTTTGCCGCGGGGCTGGCGGCCAGTGGCTTGCGGCCATTCTGTGCGATCTATTCCAGCTTCCTGCAACGCGGCTATGACCAGATCGTGCATGACGTGGCCTTGCAGAACCTGCCCGTCCGCTTTGCCATCGACCGGGCGGGGCTGGTGGGCCAGGATGGCGCCACCCATGCCGGCGCCTTCGACATCTGCTTTCTGGCGAACCTGCCGAACATGACCGTCATGGCCGCCGGCGACGAGGCCGAGCTTTGCCACATGATCGCCACCGCCGTCGCGCATGACGCCGGCCCCATCGCGTTGCGCTATCCGCGCGGCGAGGGGATGGGCGTCGAGATGCCCGAGCGCGGGCAGGTGCTGGAGATCGGCCGCGGCCGGACCTTGCGCGAGGGAACGGATGTGGCGCTGCTGTCCTTTGGCGCACATCTGGCCGAAGTGCTGGCCGCCGCCGACCTCTTGGAGGCCGAGGGGATCTCGGTCACCGTGGCGGATGCGCGCTTTGCCAAGCCCTTGGACACCGCCCTGATCGACCGGCTGATCGACGGCCACGGCGCGCTGGTGACGGTGGAACAGGGGTCCACCGGCGGCTTCGGGGCGCTGGTGCTGCACCATCTGGCGCAATCGGGGCAACTGGAAAAGGGCCGGGCGATCCGCACCATGACGCTGCCCGACCGGTTCATCGACCAGGCCAGCCCGGCGCAGATGTACGACTGGGCGGGCCTGACCGCCGGCCATATCCGCGACACCGCCCGCGCCGTGGCCCGGCCGTTGCGGACAGCCCGGATTGTCAGCTTGACATGACACTTTAGACCTCAGTCGCTCTGCCCTCTTGCAAAAGTGTAAACTTGCATGACAAATCCCTGCAGCGGCTGGTCAGGCCGCTGGGGAATCGGACACCGGAAGAGCGACTTGAGATTTCACCAGGTCTATTTCGTGCTCGACACGGAATACCGCCTTCTCTGGATCGGCGGCGACTGGGACGAGTTTGCGCTGCGCAACGGCGGAACGGCGGCGCGCTCGAACGAGGTGCTGTCGACCTCGCTCTTGAAGCAGATCGCCGACGAGCCGACCAAGCGCGCCGTAGTCCGCCTGATCGAGGCCGTCCGCGCGATGCAGCAGCCGCTGCGCATCGACTACCGCTGCGACAGCCCGACGATCCGGCGCCGCTTTCAGCTGACCATCCAGCCGATGAAGGACGCCCGCGTGCTGCTGGTCCACGACCTGCGCGATGCCTACAGCTTTGACCGTCCGATCGCGCCCTGGCAGTTCGACCCCGCCGCGCCCGACTGCAAATGTTCGTTCTGCTGCGCCGTCAGCCTGTCGGACGGCCCCTGGACCCCGGCCGAGGCGCTGGCCGACCAGCACCCTCGGGCCGTGCGCTACACCATGTGCCCCGATTGCGAAGCATCCGTGGCCGAAGCGGTGCAAAGCCTGCGCGACAAGCGCAAGCCCAGGAACCCGGTCACCGGCGGCTTCGGGCCCTGACCGCGCTCAGCCGCCCGGCGCCGTCACCGCCACACCCGGCGCCACGGTGTCGCCCGGATGCAGGATCACCGCGTCACCGGCAGCAAGACCCTCCACCACCATGGCGAAGTCGGCATTGCGTTCGCCGATCACGATGCGCCGCAACTCGGCCCGGCCATCGGCCACCACATAGGTCGCCCAGTCCGATCCATCGCGGAACAGCGCCCCGACCGGGATCGACAGCACGCCGTTGCCCTGCCACAGGCTGATGCGGACGATCACGCGGAAGTCGTGGCCCAGGGCCTGCCAGCCCGCCGGATCGCCCGCAAGCGACAGGATCACCTCGACCCGCTGTTCCTCAAGCCCCAGGGCCGAGACGCGGGTCACCGCGGCGGGTTCCACCCGTTCGACCCGCGCGCCCAGGTCGGGGCCGCCCCAGCCGGTCACCACGGCCGCCGCGCCGGGGGCGATGCGGACGGCATCGCGCGACAGCACCTCGACCGAGATTTCCAGGTTCGCGGGGTCGCCGATATCCAGGATCGGGGTGCCCGGCGCCACCACCTGCGCGTCCTCGGTGGCGACGCGCAGGATGCGCCCGGCCACCGGCGCCAGGATGTCGACGCAGCACGAGGCCGCGCCAGTGGCGCCGCCGGTCAGCACGGCCTCGGCGCTTTGCACCTCTTGCAGGCGCACGGCCAGGGTGGCGCGGGCGCTTTCCACCGCCATCTCGGCGGTGCGCAGCGCCAGCACGGCGCTGTCCAGCACCCGTTCCGACACCGCCGCGCGGTCATAAAGCGCGCGCGCCCGGTCGGCATCGCCCTGCGCATAGTCGCGGGCGGCCTCGGCCTGGGCCAGCTGGGCATGGGCCAGGTCCACGGCTGCGCGGGCCGCCGCTGCCGTCGCCTCGGCCACCGCACGGGCGCGCGAATCCAAGAGCGCCGGCGCCGCCGGGCCGATCCGCGCCAGCGCATCGCCCACCTCGACCGCGTCGCCCGGATGCAGCGCCACCCGGTCCAGCTGCCCGCCGATCGGGGCCGAGACGGTGAACACCTCGCGGATGCGGGCGGTGCCCTCGGCCTCGATCCCGACGGTCAGGTCGCGCGGCGCAACAAGGGCGGTCTCGACCGTCACTGCGCGGGGCAGGAAGGCCCAGACCAACCCCGCCGCCACCACGGTTCCAGCCAGCACATAGGGCAGGATGCGTGTCATCGGTCGTCACTCCCTTGTCTTCAGGACGGCGATCATGTCCAGCCGCAGGATCCGGCCCCGGATGGCCAGCGCCGACAGCACCGCGGCGGCGATCACGACCAGGCTGGCCGTGGCATAGACCTCGCGCCCCATCACGAAGGGCACGCGGTAAAGGTC
>JAGPCN010000267.1:4032-5675 GCA_018058035.1 Fuscovulum sp. | reverse complement strand
ACCGGGCTGCCATACTTGTTCTTGCCGTCGTCGATGCCGCTGACCCAGTATTCCACCGCGAAATCCACCGCGCTTTCGCCAAAGCCGCGCAATTCGCAATCCGGCCCGTCCGGCGCCTTCAGCACAAAGGGCAGCTTCGCCACCGCCGCCTCGATGATCTCGGGCACAAGATTGATGTCGGTGTCGTAGGAAACCGAGAACAGCGCCTCATACCGGTTCGCGCTGCCCTGGTCGGAGTAATTCACCACGCGGGTGGTGATGAAATGCTCGTTCGGCACCACGATCCACTTGCCGTCGAACGTCTCCAGCACGCAGGCGCGGGCGGTCATCTTCACGATGGTGCCCTTTTCGCCGCCGTCGAGTTCGACGTAGTCGCCGACCGTCGTCTGGCCTTCCAGCAGCAGGATGATGCCGGAAACGAAGTTCGCCGCGATCTGCTGCAACCCCAGCCCGATGCCGACGCCCAATGCACCGCCCAGCACCGCAACCGCCGTCAGGTCGATGCCCATGATGCTCATGAGCAGCAGGAAAGCCGCGCCGAAGATCGCCACCTCGGTCGCTTTTACCGCCAGTTCGCGGGTGGCGGGGCGCAGTTCCTCTTGCGCCTTGATGTAGTCGGCCGACTGCCGGTTCGACCAGCCGCCCAGCCAGAACAGCACCGCCCCCGCTATGGCACCGCGGATCAGCGCCAGGGCCGAGAACTGGATGTTGCCCAGCACGATCCGGGTTTCTTCCAGCCGGGTGGTGATGTCGTCCAACACTCCCAAGGCATGCAGCGCGGCGACCGGCAGCAGGACATAACGGCCCAGCAGACGGGGGAACCCCGCCGGCAGCACATGCTGCACCAGCGCGCGGACAGCCAGGAACAGGAACACCCGCTTGCCAAAGGCGATCACCTCGCCGCTGCCAAAGGCGGCGCGGGTGACACCCTCGCCCAGGGCGGTCAGGCCATAGGCCAGAAGCGGCAAGAGCAGCGGCAGGAACAGCAGGGCAAACCGGCGGGTACGGGCGATCGGACCGGCCGCCCCCTCTTTCGGTTCGACCAGCCGGGTCACCACAGGCGCCAGCCGCGCCGCGACAATCCGCGCGGCCAGCCAGGCCACCACCAGCAGCGCAAACTGCGACCAGGCCGCGGGCGATGTCAGCCAGCCCAGAGCCAGCGCCCAGGCCTGATCCAGCCAGCCCAGAACGCGCGCCACGATTTCCGGTTGCCCGCCCATGCGATGCTCCTACCTTCGGGCAAGCCTTGGCAAAGAACCCCGCCGCTTTCAAGCATGACCGGAACGCCCACCTGCCCCCTCTGCCTGCGCCCCATTCCGCCGGGGGCGCCGCAAAGCCTGCATCATCTGGTGCCGCGGCTGAAGGGCGGCAAGGGCGGGCCCACGGTGCTGCTGCACCACATCTGCCACAAGGAAGTGCATGCCCGGTTCACCGAGGCCGAGTTGGCCCGCGATTTCAGCACACCGCAGGCACTGCGCGCCAGCGACCGGCTGCGCCCCTTCCTGGACTGGGTGGCCAAGCGCCCACCGGGGTTCCTGAGCCGCGTACCGGGCGGGCCGCGGCGGCGGTAGCACACCAGGGAGCCTGATTCGCAGCCGGAGTCGCGCGGCTTGCCCGGTTCACGGGCTGGCCACGGGCCGATC
>JAGPCN010000267.1:0-3932 GCA_018058035.1 Fuscovulum sp. | reverse complement strand
ATTGAACACCACCCGGCTGGCGCGCGAGGCCAGGCTGACGCGCAACACGGTGGCCGCCGCGCTGGCAGACAAGCCCGTCCGCAACGGCACGCTGGACAGGATCGCCCGGACCCTGGGCTGCGATGCAGGCGAATTCTTCGCCCCCACCCCCGCCGCGCAGCTTTCGCCCGACGAGCAGCGGCAGCGGCTTGCGGCCCTCGACATGACCCGCCGCACCCTTGTGACGCCGACGCGAGTTGCCAAGAACCTGTCGTTGGTCGCGCACCGCTACGGCCTGTCGTCCCGGAGCCTGATCGAGGCCGCGCCGCTGGCCTTCACCCTGCTGGCCGAACTGTCGCTGCAAAAGCGGCGCGAGGCGGTCGCCCGGATAAAGGACAAGGTGAACGCCTTGCGCTTCGGTGACCTGGACCACCTGACCGTCAAGTCCATCGGGTGCCTGCGGCTGGACGAAGCGATCTGGGCCGAGGAAAGCTCGATCGACGCCCGCGACCTGGACGGCACGGCCTGCGCCGACGCAGACCGCGACAGCGGCCCCATTCCTTCGCCCATGGTGGCCTTCGTCGCGGACCTGATGGAAAAGCTGGGCCTTTCGGACCAGATCGACATCGACACCAATTTCAACAACAGCACAGCCGCGCTGTTCAGCGATGCCGAGCTGTTCCGGGACGACCTGGAGACGCTGACCGGCGGCGCCCCCCGCGCAACCTATGCCATCAGCCACGTTGCCAGGGCGCTGGACGATCTGCCCAAGTCGCTTGCCCCGACGCCCGGCGAATCTGACGAGACGCTGACCCGCCGGATCGACTGGCTTGCCCGCCTGGTGCCCGAGGCCGAGTGGGAAAAGGAACAGGCGCGCCGCGCCGCGCGGGAAGCCGAGGCTGCCAACGCCAACCCGGAGGATCTGCTTTGACCCGCCATTTGCGCGATTGCCGCCGGATCTGCGAAGACGCCGGCCTGACGGTGCTGGGTGTCGACACCCGCCACAAGCACCCCCGGATCCTCTGCCTCGAAGGTGCGGTGGTCGTACCCTCGACCCCCGGCGACCGGCGCAGTCCGTGGAACATGCGGGCCTTCTGCCGGCGGATGGCGCGGTCGCTGGACAAGGGCTGAACCGGGAAGCCCACCGGCACCCCCGGGCGCAACCGGAAATCGCCTGCCCTAGAGCATCCGCTTGATCGCCGCGCCATGCGCCGGGGGGGCCGCCAGCGCATCGGCACAAAGGGCGCGGGCCGCCTCCATCAACGCCTCGGGCGGCACGATGCGGTCCACCAGTCCCCAGGCCAATGCCTCGTCGGCGCCGATCTTCGCCCCGCCCATCAGGATCATCTTCGCCCGCGCCGGCCCCACCAGCGCCGTCAGACGCCCCGGATCCGAGGGCTGCGGCAGGTAACCCAGCCGCATCACCGGGTAGAAGAAATTCGCCCACGGCACGGCGATCCGGCAGTCGCAGGCCAGCGCCATGCCGAAGGCACCGCCCGCCAGCGTGCCGTTCAGCGCCGCCACCGTCAGCCCCGGAAAGGCCGCGATCGCCCCTGACAGCCGCTCCCACAGCGGGCTGACGGCCAGCCCCTCGGCGGCCGCCGCGAGGTCGGCCCCGGCCGAGAACACCCGCCCCTCGCCGGTCAGCACCAGCGCCTGCGCCGCGGCCGCACCCTCGACCGCCTGCGTCAGCGCCTCCAGCATCGCGGCGGTCAGCGCATTGGCCTTGTCGGGCCGCGCCAGCCGGATCAGCCGCAACCCGCCTTCATCGTGAACCCCGATCATCGCCCAGCCCTCCGCCCTGACCGCCTGTGCCATAGCCCGGCCAAAGGGCCGCGAAAAGGGCGTGAAGGCGCCGCGATCCCCTTGCGCCGGCGGGCAACCGGCGACACCATGGCGCCCAGGCATTTCAACCCCGAGGTTTCCCCCATGCTGCACAGGTCCCTGCGAACTGCCACGGCCATGGCACTTGTCCTTTCCGCCCATTCCGCCGCCGCCCTGACCCCCGAAGAGGCCTGGGCCCACTGGCAGGCCCTGGCCACCGGCGCCGGCCAGACACTGACCGCCGCCAGCACCGCGCGCGCCGGCGACACGCTGACCGTCAGCGGCATCACCGCGGCCTTCCCCATTCCCGACGGGCCGACGATCACCGCCACCCTGCCCGAGGTCGCCTTCCGCGACCTGGGCGACGGCACGGTCGAGATCGCCTATCCGCCCGCCTACACGATGACCTTCGCCTTTCCCGACGGCCTGCCCGACGACATGCAGGACGGGCCGAAATCTTTTGCGCTGGACGTGGCGCAGGACCAGGTGAAGGTGATCGCCTCGGGCGCGGCCGATGCCCCGTCCTACGACCTGTCCGCGGCCTCGGTCGCCCTGACCGCACGCGACTTCATCGACCAGGACGACAAGCCGGTCGACATCAAGGCGCAGGCCGCGCTGACCGGGATCTCCGGGCGCTACACCAGCGGCACCGCCACCGCCGGCGCCCCCGCCGCGCTGGATTCGGCCCTGTCGGTCAAGGGGTTCAGCCTGACCGTCGACGCCAAGGACCCCGAAACCGCCACCACCGTCGTGGCCAGCCTGTCGGCGGCCGATATCTCTTCGACCGGCAAGACGGTGATGGTGGACCCGCTGCTCTTGCAGTCGGGCAACATGTCGGCGGCGCTGGCGGCGGGCTTCAAAGTCGACGGCAGCTTTGCCTCGGGCCCCGTCTCCCTGTCGCTGGATGTGGACGAGGGCGGCACGAAGGGCGCCTTTGACGGCACCTTCACCGGGGCATCGGCGCATGCCCGGCTGGATGCCGACCGGCTGGATTACGGCTTTGGCCTGACCGGGGCGCAGATGTCGGGCAGCGGCGCCGACATGCCGCTGCCGGAAATCGCCAGTGCCTTCGGCGAGCTGACCTTTGGCTTCGCCATGCCGGTCCGGCCCTCGGACCAGCCGCAGGATTTTGCCGTGCTGGCGCGCTTTGTCGACTTCACGATGACCGAGGACGTCTGGGCGATCTTCGACCCCGGCCAGCGGCTGAAGCGCGATCCCGTCTCGCTGATCGTCGACGTGGCCGGCACCGGCGCCTGGACGGTCGATATCCTGGACCCGGCGACGCAGATGGAAAGCGGCCCCGACCTGCCAGCGAAACTGTTCACCTTCGACCTGAAGGAGGTGCTGGCCCGCGCCGCCGGGGCGCAGGTGGCCGCCACCGGCGGGCTGACCTTCAACAACGACAACCTGCAAACCTATGCCGGCTTCCCCGAGCCTTCGGGCAAGGTCAACGTCACCATGGACGGGATCAACGCGCTGATGGATGCGCTGGTGGCCATCGGCGTGGTGCCGGAAGAAGACATGATGGGCGCGCGCATGGGTCTGGCGATGTTCGCCAAGCCGGGTGCGAACCCCGATCAGCTGGTGTCCGAGATCGAGTTCCGCGATGGCGGGCTGTTCGTGAACGGAATGCAGATGTTCTGATCGGCGGCTGCCGCAGGGGGGTTACGAATGCACAAGGCACGCCTTTTCATGCCCCTTGCGGCGGCCTTCGCGCTGGCGGCCCCGGCAGGGGCCGATGTGACGGCGGATCAGCTGTGGTCCGCCCTGCGCGCCGCGGTGGACGAGGGCGGCGCCAGGCTGACCGCGACCGAAAGCCGGCGCGGCGACCGGCTGGTTCTAAGCCGCGGGCAGATCGCCTGGGACGATGGCGCGGTGCTGCTGTTGCCCGACATCACCCTGCGCGAAACCCCCGACCGGGCGGTGACGATCGACCTGCCGCCGCGCTTTCCGCTGGTGCTGGACCTGCCGCCCAACCCGACCGACCCAGACAAGCTGACCCTGTCGGTCGCCGCGCCCGACCTGGCGATCACGGTGACGGGCCTGGGAGAAGAGGCCGGGCTTAAGGTGACGGCGGGGTCGGTCTCGGCCTCGCTCGACCCGTTCCTGCCGCCTCCGGGGGGCGGCGG
>JAGPCN010000266.1 GCA_018058035.1 Fuscovulum sp. | reverse complement strand
TTGGCATCCTGATCCCGCCCTCGGTGGTGCTGGTGCTGTATGCGATGATCGCCCGGCAGCCGGTGTCCGAACTGTGGCTGGCCGGCATCCTGCCGGGGCTGCTGATGGCGGGGATGTTCATCCTGTATGTCGTTCTGCGCTGCCGGTTCCAGCCCGGCCTTGGCCCGGCGATGGACCGGGCCGAGCGCGACGAGATCACCTGGGCCGAGAAGATCGGCTCGCTGCGCGCGGGCGCCCTGCCCTTCATCATCTTCTTCGCCATGATGGTGCCCTTCGTGAAGGGCTGGACCAGCCTGGTGGAAAGCAGCGTGATCGGGGTGGTGGCCACAGTGGGCGCGGCGGTGATCAAGGGCCGCTTCACCCGCGCGGTGTTCGAGGTTTCCACCCGCAACACGCTGGCGATTTCCTGCATGTTCATGTGGGTGATCCTGGCCGCGCTGGCCTTTGGCGCGGTGTTCGACGGCCTGGGCGCGGTCAAGGCGATCGAGCGGCTGTTCGTCGACCAGTTGCACATGAGCCCCTGGACCATCCTGATCCTGATGCAGCTTTCGTTCCTGGTGATGGGGATGTTCCTGGACGACACCGCCATGCTGGTGATCGTGGCGCCGCTTTATGTGCCGCTGGTGGCCAAGCTGGACCTGGGCCTGCCGCCCGGCGATGTGCTGATCTGGTACGGCGTGCTTTACACCATCACCTGCCAGATCGCCTATCTGACCCCGCCCTTCGGCTACAACCTGTTCCTGATGCGCGCCTTCGCGCCGAAGGAAATCACCATGGGCGACATCTACAGTTCGGTCACGCCCTTCGTGCTGGTGATGGTGGTGGCGCTGGGGCTGATCATGGCCTTCCCCGAAATCGCGCTGTGGCTGCCGCAGCAGATCTAACCGGACTAACGATCAACAACGGGCGGCCAGAACCGCCTTTCAACACGGAGGATGACGATGACGACTTCCAGACGTTCCTTCCTGACCAAGGGCGCCATTGCCGGCGCCGCCGCCCTGGCCGCCCCGACCGTTGCCCGGTCGCAAGAGGTGATCAAGTGGCGGATGCAGACCTATGCCGGCGCCGCGCTGGGCGAGCATGTGGTGAAACCGGCGGTGGAACTGTTCAACCGCCTGGCCGCCGGCCAGATGGAGATCGAGCTGTTCTTCGCCGACCAGCTGGTGCCCACGGCCGAGCTGTTCCAGGCCATGCAGGCCGGCACCATCGACTGCGTGCAGTCGGATGACGACAGCATGGCCTCGCCCACCGAGGTGACGGTGTTCGGCGGCTACTTCCCGATGGCGCTGCGCTATTCGCTGGACGTGCCGGCGCTGTTCAACAAATACGGCCTGAAGGCGATCTGGGAAGATGAATACGCCAAGGTCGGGGTCAAGCACATCTCGGCCGGGTCCTGGGACCCGTGCAACTTCTCGACCAACAAGCCGATCAAGTCGCTGGCCGACCTGCAGGGCCTGCGCATCTTCACCTTCCCGACCGCGGGCCGCTTCCTGACGCAGTTCGGCGTGGTGCCGGTGACGCTGCCCTGGGAAGACGTCGAGGTCGCGATGCAGACCGGGGAACTGGACGGCCTGGCCTGGTCGGGCATCACCGAGGTCTACACGGTGGGCTGGGCCAACGTGACCAAGTATTTCCTGACCAACAACATCTCGGGCGCCTGGATCGGCCACTTCTTCGCCAACATGGAGCGCTGGAACGCCCTGCCGCCCAACCTGCAGGAACTGCTGGCGACCTGCTTCGAGCAGAGCCACTACTACCGCCAGCACTGGTACTGGGCCGGCGAGGCCGACCTGCGGGTGAACGGCGGCAAGCTGGAGCTGACGACGATTCCGGATGCGGAATGGCAGACGGTTCAGGACGCCGCGGTGAAGTTCTGGGACGAGATCGCTGCCGAAAGCGAGGTGAAGGCCAAGGTCGTGGCGATCATCAAGCAGTACAACGAAACCATGGTGAAGGCGGGCAATCCCTACCGCTTCGGCTGACGCCGCATCAGGCCGGACGCAGGATGGGCGCAGTTGCCCATCCTGCGGAACCGGGCGCCGTGTCGGCCGGCCAATGCCCAACGGAAAAGACAACGCATGACGATACCCTTCCCGGCCGGCGACTGCTGGCCCCGCAAGCCCGAATTCGGGGGTGCCGCGGCGACCGGCTGATCCCGTCGCACCGGCCGCGCAAGGCGCGCGCCAATCCCGAACCCGATACCCATGAGGCCATAGATGCCCGGAACCCTGACCCTTGACGCCCTGAAAGCCGCCGTTTCCAGCGGAGAGATCGACACTGTCCTTGTCGCCGCCATCGACATGCAGGGACGCCTTGTCGGCAAGCGCTTTCACGCCGCCTTCTTCGTGAACGGCGGCCATGAGGAAACCCATTGCTGCAACTACCTGCTGGCCGTGGACATGGAGATGACCACCGTCCCCGGCTACAAGACCTCGAGCTGGGAAAAGGGCTATGGCGACTACGTCATGAAGCCCGACCTTGCCACGATGCGCCGCGTGCCCTGGCTGCCGGCCACCGCGCTGGTGCTGGCCGACCTGATGGAACACGACGGCCACGAAGAGGTGCGCGTGTCTCCTCGCGCGATCCTGAAACGCCAGGTCGCCCGCGCCCGCGCCATGGGGTTTGAACCCATGATGGCGACGGAACTGGAATTCTACATCTTCGAGAACGCCTACGAGAACCTGCGCGACGGCGGCCTTGCCGCGCTGAAGCCGATCTCGGGCTACAACGAGGATTACCACATCTTCCAGACCACCAAGGAAGAAGGCCTGATGCGCGCCGTTCGCAACGGCCTTTACGCCGCAGGCATCCCGGTCGAGAACACCAAGGGCGAGGCCGACGCCGGCCAGCACGAGGTGAACTACAAGTACTCCGACGCGCTGGACGCCGCCGACAACCATGTCATCGTCAAGCAGGCGGTGAAAGAGATCGCCCATGCGGCGGGCAAGTCCGTCACCTTCATGGCCAAGTACGATCACCGCAAGGCCGGGTCGTCTTCCCATGTCCACCAAAGCCTGTGGACAAAGGACGGCAAGCCCGCCTTTGCCGACAAGGCCGACCATCACGGCATGTCGGCCCTGATGAAGCACTTCCTGGCCGGCCAACTGGCGCATGCCACCGAGATCACCGCCTTCCTGGCGCCCTACGTCAACAGCTACAAGCGCTTCTGCATCGGCATGTTCGCCCCCACCAAGGCGGTCTGGAGTTCGGACAACCGCACCGCCGGCTTCCGCATCTGCGGGCTGCACTCCAAGGCGATCCGGGTCGAATGCCGGATTCCGGGATCGGACGTGAACCCCTATCTGGCCTGCGCGGCGCTGCTGGCCGCGGGTCTGGACGGCATCGAGCGCAAGCTGGAACTGGAACCGGAGATGTCCGGCGACATGTATTCCCGGCAAGGCATCCGCGAGATCCCGCACAACCTGCGCGATGCCGCCGCCGCGCTGCACGGCAGCGCGATGCTGCGCGCGGCATTTGGCGACGATGTGGTGGACCACTACCACCATGCCGCGCAGTGGGAGATCCTGGAGACCGACCGCGTGGTGACCGATTTCGAACTCCAGCGCCTGCTGGAACGCGCCTGACCCTTGGGGCGCGGGCATCGCCCCGCCCCGTTTCCCTCAAGGTATCCCGAGATGAAACCGATCCAGCTGATTTCCCCCGTCGATGGCAGCGTCTATGCCGAACGCACCCCGCTTTCGCCCGAGGCCGCAAAGGCCGCCGTCGCCCGCGCCCACGCGGCGCAAGGGCCTTGGGCCGCCCGCCCGCTGGAAGACCGCATCGCGCTGGTCAAGGCCGGCGTCGCCCGGCTGACCGCGATGAAGGAAACCGTGGCACTGGAACTGGCCCATCAGATGGGTCGCCCGATCCGCTATGGCCAGGGCGAGATGGGCGGGGTGAACGCCCGCACCGATTACATGGCCTCGATCGCCGCCGAAACGCTGGCGCCGCACATGATCGAGGACAGCAACGCCTTCCGCCGCTATCTGGCGCGCGAACCGCTGGGCGTCGTCTTCATCGTCGCGCCCTGGAACTATCCCTACCTGACCACGATCAACACCCTGGTTCCCGCCCTGATCGCGGGGAATACGGTGATCCTGAAGCATGCCAGCCAGACCCTGCTGGTGGGCGAGCGGCTGGCGCAGGCGTTCCATGAGGCCGGCGTGCCGGCGGACGTGTTCCAGAACGTCGTGCTGGACCATGCCACCACCGAAAGCCTGATTGCCGGGCGCGCCTTCAACTTCGTCAACTTCACCGGCTCGGTCGGCGGTGGGCAGGCCATCGAACGCGCCGCCGCCGGCACCTTCACGCCGCTTGGCCTGGAACTGGGCGGCAAGGACCCCGGCTATGTCCGTGCCGATGCCAACCTGGATGCGGCGGTGGATACGCTGATGGACGGCGCCATGTTCAACAGCGGCCAGTGCTGCTGCGGGATCGAGCGGATCTACGTCCACGAAAGCCTGTATGACGCCTTCGTCGAAAAGGCCGTGGCCTGGGTCGAGGCGCTGAAGCTGGGCAGCCCGCTGGACCCGGAAACCACCCTTGGCCCGATGGCGAACAAGCGCTTTGCCAAGGTGGTCCGCGACCAGATCGCCGAGGCCATCGCGGCGGGCGCCAATCCCCTGATCGACCCCGCGCATTTCCCCGCCGATGACGGCGGCGCCTACCTGGCCCCGCAGATCCTGGTCAACGTGAACCATTCCATGAAGGTGATGATGGAGGAATCTTTCGGCCCCGTCGTCGGCATCATGAAGGTGAAGGATGACGCCGAGGCGCTGGCCCTGATGAACGACAGCCCCTATGGCCTGACCGCCAGCATCTGGACGCAGGATTACGACACCGCCGCCGCGCTCGGCGCGCAGGTCGAAACCGGCACCGTCTTCATGAACCGCGCCGATTACCTGGACCCGGCCTTGTGCTGGACCGGCTGCAAGGATACCGGACGCGGCGGCAGCCTGTCCTACCTGGGTTTCCATTCGGTGACCCGCCCGAAATCCTATCACCTCAAGAAGGTCTGACATCATGTCCCACGACGTTCCGAACCGGAACTGGTCCTATCCCACCGCGATCAAGTTCGGCGTGGGTCGCATCGCGGAACTGGCCGATCATGCGAAATCCATCGGGCTGACGGCGCCGCTCTTGGTCACCGACAAGGCACTGGCCAGCCTGCCGATCACCGCCGCCGCGCTGGACGTGCTGGACAAGGCCGGCCTTGGCCGTGCGGTGTTCTCGGACGTGGACCCGAACCCGAACGAGAAGAACATGGCCGACGGCATCGCCGTCTACCTGGCGGGCAAGCATGACGGCGTGATCTGCTTTGGCGGCGGCTCGGCGCTGGACCTGGGCAAGATGATCGCGCTGATGGCCGGGCAGAAGGCCGATCTCAGCGTCTGGGACCTGGAGGATATCGACGACTGGTACACCCGGGCCGACGCCGCGAAGATCGCGCCGATCATCGCGGTGCCGACCACCGCCGGGACGGGGTCCGAGGTCGGCCGCGCTGGCGTCCTGACCAACAGCGCCACCCACAAGAAGAAGATCATCTTCCACCCGGCGCTGATGCCCAAGGTCACGATCTGCGACCCCGCGCTGACGGTGGGGATGCCCAAGTTCATCACCGCCGGCACCGGCATGGATGCGCTGGCGCATTGCCTCGAGGCCTACTCAAGCCCGTTCTACC
>JAGPCN010000265.1 GCA_018058035.1 Fuscovulum sp. | reverse complement strand
GTGATGTAGCGGATACGGATGGCGACGCCGTCGCCGACCTCGGCGCCCTGCACCAGGACGGGGGTGGTGACCTCGTGTCCGCCGCGCAGGGACGGGGTGATCATGGGGCCCCAGCAGCCTGGCGCGGTATTGGCGATGATGGTGCCGCCGTTTTCGACCGGCCCCAGCATCGGTGCGGCGGGGTCAAGGACGCTGTTGGTGAATTCCGACACGACGACGCTGCGGCGCGATGCGGCAATGCTTCCGTCTGGCATGATGTCCTCCGGTTGAGTGCGGGTGCGGGATCAACAGTAGACCGGGCCGCCGGAACTGCAAGCTCACCCTGCGCCGCAGGCCGGGTCACTTGGGCCGGAAGGCATCGCAGATCGCGGGGTCGGTCTCGATCCGGGCGGCGCCGATCAGGTCCAGGCAATAGGGCACGGCGCGGAACACCGAGGCCAGGCAGGTGGCGATGGCCGAAGGCTTGCCGGGCAGGGTGATGATCAGCGCGCGGCCGCGGATCCCCGCGTCCTGCCGCGACAGGATCGCGGTCGGCACTTCGGCCAGGCTGGCCAGGCGCATCGCCTCGCCAAAGCCGGGCAGGCGCTTGTCGATGACCTCGTCCAGCGCCTCGGGCGTCTGGTCGCGCGGCGCCGGGCCGGTGCCGCCGGTGACCAGGATCAGGTCGGCGCCCTGGTCGTCGGCCAGATGACGCAACGCGGCGGCGACCGATTCGCGCCCGTCGGGAACGATGGTGCGGCTGATGCGGACCGGCGAGGTGACGACCCGCCGCAGCCAGTCTTCGGCCGCGGGGCCGCCCTTGTCTTCGTATTCCCCGCGCGCCGCGCGGTCCGAGGCCACCAGAACGGCGATCAGCGCATCTTCAGCCGACATGACCGGCGACCCCCTCAAGGCACCAGGCCGACGCCGCCTGCACATCGGCCGGCAGCGCGGTGGACAGGCCGCCGGCAAAGTCCAGGAACAGCGGCAGGTTCAGCGCGTTGACACCGACGATCACCGTCAGCCCGCGCGCCAGCGCCTCGGAGATCACGGGAACCAGCCCGCGCCCTTCGGATTCGGCCCTGCCGAACTTGTTGACGATCAGCAGTTCGGCGCCGTCCAGCCGCCGCGCCACCTCGGTCACGGTCTGCTCCAGCGCGCCGTGGTCCAGCATGCAGCCCCGCGCCAGCGCGCCGCGATCCTCGCTGATGCGGACCACCGGCCCGTCGGGCAGGACCCGCAGGTCCATGTCGCACTTGTCGCGCCCGGCCCGCGGCAGGTTGGTCTGCACCGTGCCGGCCAGGCGGACCCCGGCCGATTCCAGCGCGCCGGCGACCTGGGCCAGGAAGCGGTCGGTTTCTCCGCGGCCGCTGATGCTGACATGTGCAAGCCTCATCCGATCTCTCCGCCTTCTTCGGCACCATGGCGCCCCGACTTGCCGCCGTCCTTCAGCACCAGCCGGATCCCTTCGATCACCATCGCCTTTTCCACCGCCTTCAGCATGTCATAAACCGTCAGCGCCGCAACCGAAGCCGCCGTCAGCGCCTTCATCTCGACGCCGGTGACGCCCGAGGTGCGGACGGTGGCGCGGATGCGCACGCCCGGCAGCGCGGTGTCGGCGGTCAGGTCCAGTGCGGCGCGGGTCAGCGGCAGCGGATGGCAGAGCGGAATCAGGTCGGCCGTGCGCTTGGCGGCCATGATCCCGGCCAGCCGCGCGACGCCCAGCACATCGCCCTTGGCCGCGCGGCCGCCAGTGACATGGGCCAGCGTCTCGGCCGACATCCGCACCGCGGCCTCGGCAACGGCGATCCGGTCGGTGACGGACTTGTCCGAGACATCGACCATATGCGCATGTCCGGCGGCGTCGAAATGGGTCAGGCTCATGCCGGGTCCTCGGTGATGGCGCCGCAGACGGCGCAATCCGCGCGGCGGTGAATGGCGATTTCGCGGTTTTCGCCCCAGAGCACGTCCTGAAGCATCAGCCGCCCCCGCAAGGACCGCCCCGCGCCCACGATCAGCTTGATCGCCTCGGCGGCCAGCCGCGCCGCGGTCTCGGCATCCAGCCGGGCTTCGATGGTGGAGAGGGTGACGAAGGGGTTGATCCCGGCCAGGGCGATGCGCGCCGACTCGACCTTGGGCATGCCCAGCCGGTCCTGGGCGTGAATCACCCGGCGTTGCAGGTTCGACAGCGACGCCCGGTCGTCATCGACCAGGGTGATCCGGCCCACCCCCGCGGCGGCCAGGTACATCAGCACCGGCGCCCCCAGCCCGCCCGCGCCCACGACCAGGACCGAGGCGCGCTTCAGCCGCGCCTGGCCCGGGCCGCCGATCTCGCGCAGGACGATGTGGCGGGCATAGCGGGGCAGTTCGCCCTCGGCGTAGAGCGGCGGGGTCATCTGCATGGCGTCAGCCCCCGGTCATCGGCGGAAAGAAGGCGATTTCGGCCACCCCGTCCAGGGGGGCGGCGAAGTCCGCCAGCCTGTGGTCCAGCGCCACCCGGACCACGGAAAGATCGGCAAAGGCGGCGGCGTGGCGGTCACTGCGGGCGGCCAGTTCGGCCACCAGGTCGGCCACCGTGGCGGCGGCCGAGTCGATGCGTTCGCGCGGGGCGTCGATCCGTTCGCGCAGCCAGGCAAAGTACAGGATATCCAGCGTTGCCATCGCTCAGCCTCCGGTATGGTTCATGCCGCGCGCCATCGCGCCCGCCGGCAGGCCGCGCGAATAGTCGAAGTCGTGGCCGCGCGGCTTTTTCAGGATCGCGTCGCGGATCGCCTGGTCCAGCATTCCGTCGTCGGGCGCCGTGCGCAGGGCTGCGCGCAGGTCGGACGAACCCTCCTGGCCAAGGCAAGTGTACAGCGCGCCGGTGCAGGTCAGCCGCACCCGGTTGCAGCTTTCGCAGAAATTGTGGGACAGGGGCGTGATGAATCCGATCTTCTGCCCGGTCTGGGCCAGCCGGACATAGCGCGCCGGTCCGCCGGTGGTTTCGGCCAGCGGTTGCAGGGTAAAGCGCGCGGCCAGCCGGTCGCGCAGGTCCGACAGCGGCATGTACTGCGCGATGCGCCCTTCGGCGCCATCCTCGCCCATCGGCATCAACTCGATGAAGGTCAGGTCATGGCCATTGTCGGCGCACCAATTGACCAGCGGGAAAAGCTCGGCCTCGGTCTGGCCCTTCAGCGCCACGGCATTGATCTTGACCCGCAGGCCCGCCGCCGCTGCCGCGCGGATGCCGTCCAGTACCGGGGCAAGCCGGCCGCGGCGGGTCAGGGCGGCAAAGCGCCCGGCGTCCAGCGTATCCAGCGAGACATTGACCCGCCGTACCCCGCAGGCCGACAGGTCCGCGGCATGGCGGGCCAGCTGGCTGCCGTTGGTGGTCAGGGTCAGTTCGCGCAGCGCGCCGGTGTCCAGGTGGCGCGAAATGGCGCGGAAAAAGCCCAGGATGTCGCGGCGCACCAGCGGTTCGCCCCCGGTCGCCCGCAGCTTGGTCTCGCCCAGCCGGATGAAGGCGGTGCACAGCCGGTCCAGCTCTTCCAGCGACAGCAGGTCGTGGCGGGGCAGGAATTGCACGCGGTCGGCCATGCAATCGGTGCAGCGGAAATCGCAGCGGTCGGTGACCGAGACGCGCAGATACCGGACGGTGCGGCAGAACCCGTCGGCCAGGGGCGTGCAGGGTTTCGGCGCGATGGCGCGCGCGGCGGCAAGGTCGATCTGGGCGGGGGCAGTCATGGAAGGGGGGCCCTGAATGGGTGTCCGCGGCCGGATCGCGCCGGCCGCGGACCGGAGGCGTCACTTCACGGCGTCCGAGGCATTGGCCATCAGGAAGTCCATGATCAGCGCGGCTTCGGCCTCTTCCAGCCCGGCCCGCGGGAACATCGAGGGCGTGATCGCCTTCCACTGCAGCTGGGTAAAGGCGCCCACGTCGCGCGGCCCGTGGCAGACGGTGCAGCGTTCGTAGAACAGCTTTTCGCCCGGACTCATGTCGGCATAAAGCGCCTCGATCACGCCATCCAGCCGGTCCAGTGCCAGGTCGGCGTCGTCGATCGCGGCCAGTTCCACCCCTTCGATGATCGGGGGCTTTTCGTAGGCCGTGTTCGGGCCTTCGGGGTCTTCGCACTTGCGGATCGACGCCAGGCAGGTGTTCGCCGTGGTCGCCTGGCTAAGGCCCGAGGACTTCACCGTCGAGGTCAGGAAGTTGACCAGGCCCGAGTTGCAGCGCCCCTTGCTGTCCAGGCTGGGCCAGCAGCCTTCGTAGATCGAGAGGACGCCCGGCATGATCTCGTCCGAGACGACCGCCCCGGCGATGACCGTGCCGCGGTCATTGTAAAGCTCCACCAGGTCGCCATCGGCGATGCCGCGGGCGGCGGCATCCTCGGCACTGATCCGCACCGGTTCGCGGCCCTGCACCTTGTAGAGGTCGCGCAGGTGTTCGGACTGGTCCATCTGGCTGTGCAGGCGGTGCCAGGGGTGCGGGCTGACGACGTGCAGCTGGCCTTCCTTGGCATTGCCCAGGTATTCGGCCGGCTCCAGCCACATCGGCATGCCGGGGCAATCCTCGATCTTCATCTCGGCGATGGTGTCGCAGAACATCTCGATCTTGCCCGACCTGGTGTGCAGCGGATGCGCCACCGGGTCGGCGTAGAAGTCGCCGTGCCGCACCCAGGACCGCGCTTCCTGCGGGAAGGGTTGCAGGGCATAGCCGCGCTCCCAGAACTCTTCGAACGGGGTCGTTCCTGCCGCGCCGGTCTTGGCATAGGCGAACTTCATGATGTCGATCAGCTCGGGGAACTGCTGGTCCTCGAGATAGGGCGACATCTTGTAGAACAGGTCGGCGAGGCCCGCGAAGATTTCAAAGTCGCTGCGGCTTTCGCCGATCGGCTCGATCACCTTCTTCATCGCGTAGATCTTGTCGTTGGAATAGGTGCCGCCGACCGAGATGTCGTCGCGCTCCAGCGGCGACGAGGCGGGCAGGACGATGTCGGCCCAGCGGGTCGCCGCCGTCCACCAGATGTCCTGGCTGACGATGGTCTTCACCTTCTGCAACGCCTTGATCAGCCGGTTGGTATCCTGCTGGTGCGACATGAAGTTGTTGCCGGCGTTGTAGATCATGTGCACGTCCGGGTACTTGCGGACGTTGCCGTTGTAGACCACCTCGGCGCCGGGGTTTTCCAGCGCTTCGGTCAGGCGCGAGGCGGGCACGATGTAGTCGGTGACAAAGTTCTTGCCCTGGCTCAGGCCCGAGGGCGTGCCCTTGCCCGATTGCGGCATGCCGCCGTTGCCATAGCGCAAGCGGAAGCCCACGCCCTGGCCGGGCTTGCCGATCTTGCCGGTCAGCGCGGCAAAGTTGATGATCGCCCAATGCGTCATCTCGCCGTGGTGGGCGCGTTGCAGCGACCAGGCGCCGGCGATCTCGGTGCGCGACCTGGCCAGCAGTTCCGCCAGTTCGCGGATCCTGGCGGCGTCGATGCCGGTGATGGCGGCGGCCCATTCGGGGGTCTTCGGCGTCTTGTCCTCGCCCTCGCCCCTGACATAGGCGACCCATTTGTCAGAGCCGACCGTGTAGGTGTCAATGTAGGCGCGGTCCTCCAGGCCCTGCTCCAGCACATGGTAGGCCATGACCAGGAACAGCGCCACGTCGGTGTTGGGAACGATCTTCACCCAGTCGGCGTTCAGGTAGGTGTCGGACGCCGTCTTCTGCGGGTTGATCGAGACGAAC
>JAGPCN010000036.1 GCA_018058035.1 Fuscovulum sp. | reverse complement strand
GGCGGAGCCGGGCTTCCAGATGTCCTTTGCCGCGACGGTGGCGCTGGTCTCGGGCTTTGCGGCGGTGGACCGCGAGGTGTTGCTGGAGCGTTGGCCCCGCTGGGCGGCGCCGGTCTTTACCCTGGTCGCCAGTTCGGTGATCGCGGGCTTTGCCACCGCGCCCTTTGCGGCCGCCACCTTCAACCGCTTCACCGATTATGGCTTGCTCGCCAACCTGTTGACGGTGCCGGTGATGGGTGCCGTGGTGATGCCGGCGGGGGCGGTGGCGGTGCTGCTGGCGCCCTTTGGCCTGGCCGGGCTGGCGCTCTGGGTGATGGAATGGGGGGTGCGCTGGATCCTGTTCGTGGCACATTGGATCGCGGGGCTTGAGGGGTCGGTGACCCCGATCGTCGAGGCGCACTGGCTGGCGCTGCCGCTGATCACGCTGGGCGGGCTGTGGCTGATCTGCTGGCCGGGGCGGGCGCGGTGGGCCGGGATCGCCGGGTTGGTGGCAGGGGTGGCGGTCTGGCCGATGGCGGGGCGGCCCGACCTGCTGATTGCGGGCGACGGGCGGCTGGTGGGGATGATGGGCGATGGGGGGCGGGTGCTGTCGGCGGCCTCGGGCGGCGGATTCGCCGCCGAGAACTGGCTGGAAAGCGACGGCGACCTGGCCGGGCAGAAGGCCGCGGCGGTGCGGCCCGGGTTCAGCGGGCCGAAGACCGCGCGCACCTTTGTCTTTGCGGGCCTGCGCGGGGTGGTGCTGACCGGCCGCGGCGCGGCCGAGGCGCTGGCCCAGGCCTGCGCCACGCATGACCTGGTGGTGATCGCCCTGCGGGTCGACGAGGCGGCCGCCACCGGCCCCTGCCTCATGATCGACCAGCGCCGCCTGTCCCAGACCGGCGCGCTGGCCTTTCGGCTGACCGGGGCCGGGATCGAAGTGACAGCCACTCGCGGGCGGCCGCGGATCTGGATCGGCAAGCCGATGACCGACGAGGCACTGCCGGTGCTGCCCGCCGCAACGGTGCCCAAAGGCGACGAGGTGCTGGCCCGCGGCTGAGCGGGATCAGTAGCTGCGGATCAGGCCGACCAGGCGGCCCTGCACCTTGACCAGGTGATCGGGGAAGACGCGGGTTTCGTAGGCCGGGTTTGCGGCCTCGAGCGCGATCATGCTGCCCTTGCGGCGAAACCGCTTCAGCGTGGCTTCGTGATCCTCGACCAGCGCCACCACGATATCGCCGTTCTCGGCGGTGGCCTGTTCGCGGATCACCACGATGTCGCCATCGTTGATCCCGGCTTCGATCATCGAGTCGCCCTTGACCTCAAGCGCGTAGTGGTTGCCGCGACCCGACAGCATCGAGCCGGGTACCGCGATGTGGTGCGACACCTCGGAGATCGCCTCGATCGGGACGCCGGCGGCGATGCGGCCCATCACCGGCAGTTCCATCGCATGCCCCGCCTCGACCGTCATGGCGCCGCGCGGCGGATCGGTGCGGTCGCCCTGGATGACCTGCGGGCTGAAGCCGGATTTCGCCGCCTTTTCCATCGCCTCGGGCAGCTTGATGATTTCCAGCGCGCGGGCCCGGTGGGCCAGGCGGCGGATGAAGCCGCGTTCCTCCAGCGCCGTGATCAGCCGGTGGATGCCGGATTTGGACCGCAGGTCCAGCGCCTCTTTCATCTCGTCGAACGAGGGCGGAACGCCGTCGGCTTCGGTCCGCGTCTTGATGAAGGTCAGAAGTTCCAGCTGTTTGCGTGTCAGCATCGGCCCCACCCTGGAAAGGCAAATCGTTAACGCAATGTTCTGCCCGTGTTCCCGGTTTGTGTCAAGCCTCTTGCGATTCGCCGGGCGCGGCGGCGATCTAGATTGGCAGATAGGGCACGGTTTCGCCGGCGCGGCGCGGGCCGTCGTCGACCGGGCGCAACAAAAGCGCGTCGGCCTCGGTCAGGATGGTCAGAAGGGAACTGTCCTGGCTGTCGAAGGGCGCGATGCCGGCATCGGTCAGGCGGGCGCGCATGAAATGGGCGCGGGGGCCGTTCGCCGGCAGGTCGCAGGCCAGCGGGGCGGCGCGCAGGCGGGGCAGGGGTGCTGCGTCGCCCTGCAGCGCGCGCAGCACCGGCAGCAGGAACAGATGCGCGCAGACGATGGCCGAGACCGGATTGCCCGGCAGGCCCAGAAGCAGGCCGCCCATCATCCGGCCGGCCATCAGCGGCTTGCCCGGGCGCATGGCGATCTTCCAGAACGCGGGCTCCATCCCCAGGTCGCGGGTGACGCGGGCGACCAGGTCGTGGTCGCCGACCGAGGCGCCGCCGATGGTGACGATGACATCGGCGCCCTTGGCCAGGCCCAGGACGGTGCGCAGGGCGGGTTCGGTGTCGCGGGCGATCGGCAAGAGGCGGACCTCGGCGCCCTCGGCCTCGGCCATCGCCTTGATGGCAAAGCCGTTCGAGGCGACGATCTGCGCCGGCCCCGGGTCTTCGCCCGGCATCACCAGTTCGTCGCCGGTCATCACCACCGCCACCACCGGGCGGCGGGCGCAGGGGACCGTGCCGATGTTCATCGCCGCCAAGAGCGACAGGTCGGCGGGGCGCAGGCGGCGGGGGGAAAGCGGGCTGCCGGCGGGAAAATCGGCGCCGCGCGGGCGGATGTGGGTCGCGGCATCGGCGCCAGCGCGCAGGGTGATGCGGTCGCCGTCGCGGGCAACGTCTTCCTGGATGACGACGCGCGTGGCGCCGGGCGGCACCGGGGCGCCGGTAAAGATGCGTACGGCCTGGCCGGGGCCGACCGCCCCCGCAAAGCCATGGCCCGCGCCGGATTCGCCGATCACCGCCAGGCTGTCGCCTGCCGCCGGGTCGCCCTGGACGGCATAGCCATCCATCGCCGAGGCGTCGAAGGGCGGCTGATCGGCGCGGGCGGTGACGGGTGCGGCCATCCAGCGCCCGGCGGCGCGGGCCAGCGGCACATCTTCGGCCGGCAGCGGGGCGGCAAGGGCCAGGACGCGCGCCTGGGCGTCTTCGACCGAAATCATCGCTCTGCCTCGTAACGTCCTGACTTTCCGCCATCTTTCAGCAGAAGACGGATGCCCTCGATGCGCATGGCGCGGTCCACCGCCTTGACCATGTCATAGACCGTCAGGCAGGCGACCGAGACGGCGGTCAGTGCTTCCATCTCGACGCCGGTCTGGCCGCCGGTCTTGACCGTGGCCTCGATCCGCAGGGCGCTGCGGTCGGGGTCGGCGGTGATCTCGACCGCGACCTTGGTGATCGGCAGCGGATGGCAGAGCGGGATCAGCGACGCGGTCTGCTTGGCCCCCATGATCCCGGCCAGCCGGGCGACCTGGATCACATCGCCCTTGGTGGCGCGGCCTTCGGTGATCAGGGCCAGGGTGGCGGGGTCCATCACCACATGGCCTTCGGCCACGGCGATCCGGTCGGTCACCGGCTTGGCCGAGACATCGACCATATGCGCCGCGCCCTTGGCGTCGAAATGGGTCAGCCCGGTCATGTGCCGCCCTCGGCCGTCAGCGGGTTGGCCAGGATGGCGCGGGTGGCGGCGGCGACATCGGCCTGCCGCATCAGGCTTTCGCCGATCAGGAAGCAGCGCGCGCCGTAGCGGGCCAGGTCGGCCAGGTCTGCGGGGGTGAAAAGGCCGGATTCGGCGACGATCAGCCGGTCTTCGGGCACCCGGCGGGCCAGGTCGCGGGTGGTGTCCAGCGTGACCTCGAAGGTATGCAGGTTGCGGTTGTTGATGCCGATCAGCGGCGATTTCAGCCGGGCGGCGCGTTCCAGTTCGGCGCGGTCGTGGACCTCGATCAGCACGTCCATGCCCAGGGCGAAGGCGGCGGCTTCCAGTTCCGCCGCCTGGCCGTCAGAGAGCGAGGCCATGATCAGCAGGATGCAGTCGGCCGACAGCGCGCGGGATTCGGCGACCTGCCAGGGGTCGTAGAGGAAATCCTTGCGCAGGCAGGGCAGCGCGGTGGCGTCATGCGCCTGCACCAGGAAATCGTCGGCGCCCTGGAAGCTGGGGCCGTCGGTCAGCACCGACAGGCAGGTGGCGCCACCCTGTTGATAGGCGCGGGCCAGCGCCGGCGGGTCGAAGTCGGCGCGGATCAGGCCCTTGGAGGGGCTGGCCTTCTTGATCTCGGCGATCAGGCCGTAGCCGGTGGCGGCGGCATCCTTGAGCGCGCGGGCAAAGCCGCGCGGCGCGGGGGCGGCGCGGGCGGCCTCTTCCACCGCGGCCAGCGGGCGGGCGGCCTTGCGGGCGGCGACCTCTTCCAGCTTGTAGGCCTTGATGCGGTCGAGAATGGTCATCGGCGGTTCCTGTTCGCGGCACGGGCGGCCGGGGTCCTGGCCTCAAGCGCCGGGGGTTTCACACCCCCGGACCCCCGTGGAGTATTTGCCAAAGAGCAAGGCGGGTCTTGCGTTCGACTTAGCGCGCGGCGGGGCCGAAGGGAAGACTAGAGCGACCAGTCGACCGGCGGCTGGCCCTGTGTCGCCAGCCAGGCGTTGACGGCCGAGAAGGGGCGAGAGCCGAAGAAGCCGCGGTACGCCGAAAGCGGCGAGGGGTGCGGGCTTTCGACGAAGAGGTGGCCGGGGCGGGGCAGGCGGGCCGCGAGGCGCTGCGCCGGGGCGCCCCAGAGGACGAAGGCGCGCGGGCCATCGGCGGCGGTGGCGGACAGGACCTGAGCGGCCAGGGTTTCCCAGCCCCAGCCCTTGTGGCCGTTGGCCTGCCCCGGCGGCACGGTGAGGACGGTGTTGAGGAGGAGGACGCCCTGCTGCGCCCATCCGGTCAGGTCGCCGTCGGCGCGGGTCTGGCCGGTGTCGGCGGCCAGTTCGGCCAGGATGTTGCGCAGGGAATCGCGGGGGGGCTGCCCGGGCGGGAACGAGAAGGCGAGGCCGGTGGCGCGGCCCGGCGTGGGGTAGGGGTCCTGGCCCAGGATCACCACCCGCACCGCGGCGCGGGGTGTCAGGCGCAGGGCGCGGAACGGGTCGGCGGGCTGGAACGGCGCGGTTGCCAGCCGGTCGCGCAGGCCGGGCCAGAGCGCGGCGAAGAACGGCAGGCCGGCCCAATCCTCCGGCGGGCCGGGCAGGTCAGCCATGCGTCAGGCGGGCCAGCGCCGCCACCTTGGCCTTGGCCGCCCCGCTGTCGATCGAGGCGCGGGCCATCTCGACCCCCTCGGGCAGCGAGCCCGCCTTGTCGGCCACCACCAGCGCCGCGGCGGCGTTCAACAGCACGGCGTCGCGGTAGGCGCCGGGGGCCCCGTCCAGAAGCGCGCGGAAGGCCTGGGCGTTTTCGGCCGGGGTGCCGCCCATGATCCGCTCGAACGGGTGGTAGGGCAGGCCGGCATCCTCGGGGTGCAGGGTGAAGTCGCGCACGGTGCCACCTTCCACTGCCGAAACCCGGGTCGGCGCGGCGATCGAGATCTCGTCGGTGCCGTCGCCGCCATGCACCAGCCAGGCCTTGATGGTGCCAAGCGCCAGCAGGGTTTCGGCCATCGGCCGGATCAGGCTGTCGGAAAACGCCCCGGTCAGCTGGCGTTTCACCCCTGCCGGGTTGGTCAGCGGCCCGAGGATGTTGAAGATCGTGCGGGTGCCCAGTTCGGCGCGCACCGGCATGACATGGCGGATCGCCGGGTGGTGCATCGGCGCCATCATGAAGCCGATCCCGGCCTCGGCCAGGCAACGTTCCACCACCTCGGGGCCGACCATGACGTTCAGCCCCATCTCGGTCAGCGCATCCGCCGCGCCGGATTTCGAGCTGAGGTTGCGGTTGCCGTGCTTGGCCACCGCCACGCCCGCGCCCGCCACGACAAAGGCGGTGGCGGTCGAGATGTTCAGCGTGCCCTTGCCGTCGCCGCCGGTGCCGACGATGTCCATCGCGCCTTCGGGCGCGCGCACCGGGTTGCACTTGGCCCGCATCACCGATGCTGCGGCCGCGTATTCGTCCACCGTCTCGCCGCGGGTGCGCAGCGCCATCAGGAAGCCGCCCATCTGGGCCGGCGTGCCCTCGCCGTTGAAGAGCGCCTCGAAGGCGGTTTCGGCCTCGGCCCGGGTCAGCGGGCGGGTGGCGGCGACGCCGATCAGGGGCCGCAGGACATCGCTCATGCCGCCACCCCCACGCGCGCGCTGTCGAGGAAGTTGCGCAGCAGCTGGTGGCCGTGTTCCGAGGCGATGCTTTCGGGGTGGAACTGCACGCCTTCGATCGGCAGCGTGCGGTGGCGCAGGCCCATGATCGTGCCGTCCTGCAACCAGGCGGTGACTTCAAGGCAGGCGGGCAGCGTGGCGCGTTCGACGATCAGCGAATGGTAGCGCGTGGCCTGGAACGGAGAGGGCAGGCCGCGGAACATGCCCTGTCCCTCGTGGTGCATGGTGCCCATCTTGCCGTGCACGATCTCGCCGGCGCGCACCACCTTGCCGCCGAAGGCCTCGCCGATGGTCTGGTGGCCGAGGCACACGCCCAGAAGCGGCACGCCGGCCTCGGCTGCGGCGCGGGTCAGGGGGATGCAGATGCCGGCCTGCGCCGGATCGCAAGGGCCGGGCGACAGCACGATGGCCTCGGGCGCCATCGCCAGGGCGTCCTGCACCTGCAGCGCATCGTTGCGCACGACCCTGACCTCGGCGCCCAGTTCGCCCAGGTAATGCACCAGATTCCAGGTGAAGCTGTCGTAATTGTCGATCAGGAGCAGCATATTGCCGGGCCTTGCGGGAAAGGGGGTGAAGCGGGCTTCGGGTCGCGCTATACATGGTCAGGTCACGGCTGTGAGGTCAAGGGCAAGCCGCCCCGCGCCCGCCGCCGCTGGCGAATGGGCGAGCGGGGACAACCCGCCGCGCCCCTTGCCCGTCGCGAAGGGGCGGGGGCCAGGTCTGGGGCAAGGACGGAGGCAGTGGTGTTCGGCAGGTTCCTTCTGGGTGCGGGTCTTGGGGCCCTTGTTGGCACGGGCCTGACGGCAATCGCGTCGCTGGTCGCGGCCCCGCCGGCGGCGGCCCCGGCCCCCGTTCAGGATGCGGCCGAAGCGACGGCCGCGACCGGTACCGCCGCCGAGGCCGGCAGCGCGCCGGCTGTCCCGGCGACTGCGCCTGCCGCGGAGGCCGCCGAGGTTCCGGCGCCCGCGAAAGACACGCCCGCCGAAGATGCGCCCGCGGCAGCAACGCCTGCCGAGCCGGTCCCTGCCGTCGAGACGGTCGAGACCGCTCCCGAAACCTCCCCTCCGGCAGAGGAAGGGTCCGCAGCGGCCCCTGAGTCTGGCCCCGAAGCCGCCGCCGAGCCCGCCCCCGAAGCGACCTCCGAGGCCTCGGCCGCCCCTGAACCGGTAGACCAGTCCGCGCCGGCCGAACCGGCTCCGTCCGTCGCCTCTGCCGCCCCCGAACCGGCAGCGCCCGCCGGGGCCGAGGCCTTGCCGCAGGCCCCCGCCGCGGCAGAGGCACCCGCGTCCGCCGAACCGCCCCAGTCGCCTGGTACCCCGGCCGCCGAACCGGCGCCCGCCGCGCCGGAAACCCCCGCCGCCGCCCCCGAGGTTGCCGGCGGGCCGGCGCCCGAAGCCCCGGCCGCGCCCGAAACCCAGGTCGCCGCCGCCGACGCACCCGCCCAGGATTTGCCGGCCCCCGGTGCCGCCGACGGCCCCGCCCAGCCCGGAACTCCGGTCGCCGAGGCCTCTCCTGCCACGCCGGAACCGCCCGGCCCGCCGCCGCTGACCCCCGAGGAAGAGGCGATGCTGCGCAAGATCGCCGAAGAGGGCCCGGGGTCCGCCCTTCCCGCCGATCCGGGCGAGGCCGACGGAATCTCTCCCGAAGGCGGCAGCCTGCCGGGCGAGGTCGAGGCCGGGATCGTCCAGCCCGAAGGCGATGGCTCGCGCCTGCCGGCCGACCCCGGGCTGGACGCTACCGCCGACGGCGTCACCATCGGTCGCCTGCCGCGGATCGGCGCCGAGGCCGAGGCGGGCGCCCCGGCCGAGGACAGCCGCCCGATCGTCGCCCATGCCCGCCCCTTCGAGAACCCCGAGGCCAAACCGGCCTACGCCATCGTGCTGATCGACGACGGCACCCCCGGCACCGACCGCGCGGCGCTGGCGGCGCTGCCCTTCCCGGTGACCTTCGCGCTGGACCCGATGCAGCCCGGCGCCGCCGATCAGGCGGCGATCTACCGGGCCGCCGGGCAAGAGGTGGTGCTGCTGGCCTCGGCCCTGCCAAAGGGCGCCGAGGCGGCCGATGTCGAGGTGGCGCTGGAGGCGATGGCGCGCGCCCTGCCCGAGACGGTCGCCGTGATGGACCTGCCCGAGCGCAGCTTCCAGGCCGACCGCCCGCTGGCCAGCCTGGTGGTGGCGGCGATCGGCGGCCAGGGGCGCGGGCTCCTGAGCTGGGACGAGGGGCTAAATGCCGCCGACCAGGTGGCGCGCCGCAGCGGCATTCCCGCGGCGGTCGCGTTCCGCGACCTCGACGGCGACGGCGAAGCCGCCCCGGTGATCCGCCGCTACCTGGACCGCGCCGCCTTCAAGGCGGCGCAGGAAGGGCAGGTCACCGTGGTCGGCCGCACCCGGCCCGAAACGGTGGCCGCGATCCTGGAATGGACGGTCGAAGGCCGCGCCGCCACCGTCGCGCTGGCCCCGCTGACCGCCGTCCTCTCGGCAGAGTGATCGCGGCAAGAAAGCGGCGCGGCTGGCGCCGCAAGCCTTTCCTCTCGTCGTCGCGCTTGCGCGCTTCTCCTCGGACGATGGGGGGCCAGCCCCCCAAACCCCCCGGGGTACTTGCACCGGACTGAAGGGGCATGGACTTCATTCCGGCGAGAAATACCCCGGGGAGCTCGAGGGGCAGGGCCCCTCGTCAGGCGACATCTACCAGCCTAAGCAACCGCTAGGAAAAAACGAAAAAGGCTTGCGGCGGCAGCCGCTCCGCTGCTTCCCCGTCTCAGCCGTTGCCGCGGCGGACGAACATGCCCGCGTCTTCGGCCGCACGGCGCAGCGCGTTGGATTTGTTGACGGTTTCCTGATACTCGGCTTCGGGGTCGCTGTCGTAGACGACACCGCCGCCGGCCTGGATGTAAAGCGTCTCGTCCTTCAGGACGGCCGTGCGCAGCGCGATGCAGAAATCCATCTCGCCGTTGGCTGCGAAATAGCCCAGGCCGCCGCCGTAGACGCCGCGCTTCTCCGGCTCCAACTCGTCGATGATCTCCATCGCCCGCACCTTCGGTGCGCCCGAGACCGTGCCCGCCGGCAGGCCGGCCAGCAGGGCCGACAGCGCGTCCTCGCCCTCGCGGATCTCGCCCACCACGTTCGAGACGATGTGCATGACGTGGCTGTAGCGTTCGATGATGAACTGCTCGGTCGGCCGCACGCTGCCGACCTTTGCCACCCGGCCCACGTCATTGCGGCCGAGGTCCAGAAGCATCAGGTGTTCGGCCAGTTCCTTGCGGTCGGCCAGCAGGTCGGCCTCCAGCGCCTTGTCTTCTTCAGGCGTGGCACCGCGCTTGCGGGTGCCGGCAATCGGGCGGATCGTCACCTGGCCGTCGCGCAGGCGCACCAGGATTTCGGGGCTGGCGCCGATCACCTGGAAGCCGCCGAAGTTGAAGAAGAACATGAAGGGCGAGGGGTTGGTGCGGCGCAAGGACCGGTACAGCGCAAAGGGCGGCAGCTGGAAGTCCATCGCCCAGCGTTGGCTGGGCACCACCTGGAAGATGTCGCCGGCGCGGATATACTCCTTGGCCTTTTCGACCGCCTGCTTGTAGCCCTCGTGGGTAAAGTTCGACCGCGGCTGGCCGACCGGGGCGGCCTGGCCCAGGTCGCGGCTGGCGGCGGCGGGGGCGCGGTCCAGGTCGCGCAGCGCGTCCATCACCCGTTCGGCGGCCTGGGCATAGGCCGCCCGCGCCGACAGGCCCGAGGCCGCCCAGGCCGGGGCGACCACCGTCACTTCGCCCTTCACGCCGTCCAGCACCGCGACGACAGAGGGCCGCATCAGCACCGCGTCGGGCAGGCCGATCGGGTCGGGGTTGACGTTCGGCAGCCGTTCGACCAGCCGGATCATGTCGTAGCCGAGATAGCCGAAGAGGCCGGCCGCGATGGCGGGCAGGCCCTCGGGCAGGTCGATCCGGCTTTCGGCGATCAGCGCCCGAAGCGTGTCCAGCGGGTGGCCGTCCAGCGGGCGAAAGGCGGTGGCGTCGAAGCGGGCCTCGCGGTTGATTTCCGAACCCGTGCCATGGCAGCGCCAGATCAGGTCGGGCTTCATGCCGACGATGGAGTAGCGGCCCCGCACCTCGCCGCCGGTCACCGATTCCAGCATGAAGGTATCGGCCCGCGCCTCGCCCAGTTTCAGCATCAGGCTGACCGGCGTATCCAGGTCGGCGGCCAGGCGGGCGTGGACGACCTGGTTTTCACCCCGGACCCAGGCCGCCTCGAAGGCCTCGAAGGCGGGTTGCAGGATCATTTCAGGCCCGCGTTCACCGCGTTGATCGCGGCTTCGTCCAGCGTCACGCCCGAACTGGCGACCAGCGCCTGGGAATAGGCGGCCATGGCATCGTTGGACAGCGCCTGTTCGATCTGGGCGGCCAGCGCGGCCTTCAGCGCCTCGGCCTCGTCGCCGGTCTCGGCGGCGGGGGCGATGGCGTCCAGTTGCAGCACGGCGACGAAATCGCCGTCTTCGATTACCGTCACGTCGCCCGCGGCCAGGGTGAAGGCGGTGGCGACCAGGCTGGCGGGGGCGCCGTCGATGCTGCCTTCGCGGCTGATCTCGGGGGTGCGGTCGACGATGCCGAGGCTGCCGATCGGGGTGCCGCCCTCGATGGCCGATTTCAGCTCGATGGCGCGGGCCGACAGCGCCTTGGCCAGCGTCGCCGCGCGCCAGTCGGTGGTGACGGCGTCGCGCGCCTCGTCGAAGGGGATCGGTGCGGCGGGAACGGTTTCGACAAACTGCATCGCGACCACGCCGCCGTCGTCCAGCACGATGGCCTCGGGGAAGTCTTCGGCGGTCAGGGCAGCAGCAGCCTCGCGGAAGGCGGTATAGCCCTCGATCGGGTCGGCGCCCTGCTGGCCGGGAACATGGTCGACGGTGGCAAAGGTCATGCCGGCTTCGGTGGCCAGGTCCTTCAACTCCATCCCGCCGGCCAGAAGGTCGTCGATCTCTTCGACCTTGTCGGCGATCAGGCGGCGCGCGGCGTCGGTCTGCATTTCCGAGGCCAGCAGGTCGCGGGCCTGGTCAAAGGTGGTTTCCTCGCCCGCCAGGATGCCGTTCACGCGGTAAAGCGCCGGGCCAAGGTCGCTGTCGGCGGCGACCGTGCTGCCCTCGGTGGCGGCAAAGACCGCCTCGCCGGCGGCGCCCAGATCGGCCTGCGACACGTCGCCCAGGTCGATGGCATCCATCGTCAGCCCGCGCTCGATCACCAGGGTCTCGAACGGGGCGCCGGCGTCCAGCCGGGCCTTGGCGGCGTCGGCGGCAGCCTGGTCGGGAAACACCAGCCGTTCGACCAGGCGACGTTCCGGCACCACGAATTCGTCGATCCGCTCATCATAAACGGCTTTCAGCGCGGCCTCGTCGACCGGCTGGTCGGCGGCGATGGCGTCGGGCAACAGCGCGGCATAGGCGATGCGCTTGGCCTCGGGGCGGGTGAAGGTGGCGATGTTTTCCTGATGCCAGGCCTTCAGATCGTCGTCCGAAGGGGCGGGCAGCGGGGCGGTCAGGTCGGCTTCGGTCAGCCGGATCATCGACAGGCTGCGGCGTTCGCCGATCCAGCGGTAAAGCGTGTCGACCATCGGCTGCGGCGCCGAGAACCCGCCCGCCACGGCGCCCTGCAAGAGCGACCGCGACACGTCGCGGCGCAGTGCGGTTTCGAAATCGGCCTCGCTCCAGCCCTGCTGGCGCAGGGCGAAAGCATAGGTCTCGCGGTCGAACGCGCCGCTGGTGCCCTTGAAGGCATCCATCTTCATCACCTCGGCCGCGACCGAAGCATCGCCGATCGAAAGGCCCAGGCGTTCGCTCTCGGCGTCCAGCGCGGCGCGGGTGACCACGTTCGACAGCGCCTGCCGGTCGAGGCCGAAGGCAGTGGCCTCGTTCATCCCGATCTGCACGCCCAGTTGGGCCGACATCGCGGCGATTTCCTGCTGCACCGCGCGGGCATAATCCTGCGTGGTGATCGTGATGCCGCCAACCGAGCCGACCGAGGTGACCGAGCCGCCGAAGCTGGTGACGCCAAAGCCGCCCAGGCCCAGCACCAGAAGGCCGGTCAGCGTCCAGGCCGCGATGCCGGTGCTTTTCTTGCGCGGGCGGGCGTCATCGTCGTCATGGGCGGGGCGCGGGGACTTGGACATGGGCCTGACCTTGGGCGAAGGGGCGAAAGTTCGCCCGATGTCTAGAGGGAAGGGGGGCGGGGGGCAAGATGGCTGACCGCCGCCGGCTGCGGCCGGCGGGATCAGCCGCGATCAGGGGCGAAAGGCGGCCAGGCGGCGGAACATCTCGGCGATGCCGGCGGCATCGACATTGGCAAAGGCGATGCGGATCTGGCGTTGGCCGGCGGCGCTGCCTTCGGGCTGGAACATCGTGCCGGGCAGCATCAGGATGGCGCAATCGTCGACCAGCCGCTTGCACAGGGCATCGCTGGCGATGTCGAACGGGTGTTCGACATAGGCGAAATAGGCGCCGCAGCCCAAAAGCTTCCATCCCGTCAGCGCGCCGAACCCCTGTTCCATCGCGCGGCGGCGGGCCAGGATCTCGTCGCGTTCGCCCGCCACCCATTGCCTGAGGTTCCGCATCCCCCAGAGCGCGCCGATCTGGCCCAGCTGGCTGGGGCAGATGGCGACGGTGTCGAGGAATTTCTCGACCTCGGCCAGGCGGGAGTCCGAGGCGACCAGGGCGCCGACGCGGTGGCCGGTCAGGCGGTAGGCCTTGGAGAAGGAGTAAAGCTGGATCAGCGTGTCGTCCCAGGCGGGGTCGGCGAACAGGTCGTGCGGGCGCCCCGATCTGCTGTCGAAGTCGCGGTAGGTTTCATCGACGATCAGCGCCAGGCCATGGGCGCGGGCAAGGTCGCGGAACGCGGCCAGGGTTTCCGCCGGGTATTCCACGCCGCCCGGATTGTTGGGCGAAACCAGCACGATGGCGCGGGTCCTGTCGGTGATCAGCGCGGCGCAGGCAGCGGCGTCGGGGATCAGCGTCGGCCCTGTGTCCAGCGCGACGGTGGTGACCGAGGCCATGTCGAGCCACATCTTGTGGTTGAAATACCACGGCGTCGGCAGGATCACCTGATCGCCCGGGCCGGCCAGGGTGGCCATCACGGCGGTGAAGGCCTGGTTGCAGCCTTGGGTGATGGCGACCTGGGTGGCGCGGATCGTGCCGCCATAGGCCGCCGTCCATTGCAGCGCGATTTCCTCGCGCAGGGCGGGCAGGCCCAGGACGGGGCCGTAAAGATGCGCCGCGGGGTCGTGCAGCGCGGCCTCGGCGATGGCCTGGCGCAGGGCCAGCGGCGGGCTGTCGACGGGGGCGGCCTGGCTGACGTTGATCAGCGGGCGGTCGGGGCCAAAGGTCTTGCCGGCGATCCAGCGCCGCGCCTCCATCACCGGAGGCGGCTCGGTCGCGGCGAAGGCGGGGTTCAGCGGCAGGGTCAACGGAAAACTCCTCGTGCGCTTCGCTTCTCGTCGTGGGGGGCGCGCGGCGGGGGAAACGGCAAACTCCTCGTGCGCTGCGCTTCTCGTCGTGGGCGACCGCGACGAGCGCATGAAATGCGACGAGGAGCCGTCAGTCCTTGCCGCGATAGGGCTGGACGTATTGCAGCGCCATGTCCCAGGGGAAGAAGATCCAGGTGTCCTGGCTGACTTCGGTGATGTAGCTGTCGACCTGCGGCTTGCCGTGCGGCTTGGCGTAGACGGTGGCGAAATGCGCCTTGGGATACAGGTTGCGGATCAGTTCCAGCGTCTTGCCGCTGTCGACCAGATCATCGACGATCAGGATGCCCGTGCCGTCGCCCATCAGCGCCGCATCCGGCGACTTGATCACCTGCGCCTCGCGGCGCTGGTCGGCCTTGCCGCCGCCCGAGTGGTAGGACTTCACGCTGATCGTGTCGACGACCCGGATGTCCAGCTCTCGGCTGACGATCATCGCCGGCACCAGGCCGCCGCGGGTGATGCCCACCACGGCGCGCCAGGCGCCGCCCTCTTCCGGCCCCTTGCCGTCCAGCCGCCAGGCCAGCGCGCGGGCGTCGCGGTGGATCTGGTCCCAGCTGACGTGAAAGCCCTTTTCGTGCGGCAGGCGGTCGGCGGACATGGGTTCCCCCTTTCAGGTGGCGACGATCTTGATTCCCAGCAGCGCCAGGGCGGCCCCGAAGCTGCGGTCGATCACGGTTTTCAGGCTGATATAGGCGGCCCGCGTCCGGTCCAGCGAGAAGATGCGGGCGACCAGGGCATTCCAGGCCGTCTCGGCGGTGAAGATCAGCACCAGAAGCAGGCCCAGCACCCAGGGCGGCGTGCCGGGGCCGATGGTGCCCAGGAAGATCGAGGAATAGACCACCACCGCCTTGGGGTTGGTCAGGTTGGTCCAGAGCCCCAGCCGGAACGCCGCCAGCGCCGAGCGCGGCACCGGGCGGCTATCCTCGGCAACGAAGGGCGTCGCGGCGTCGCGCCAGAGGTGCCAGGCCATCCACAAGAGATAGGCCGCGCCGCCGATCTTCATCACCCACAAGAGCGAGGGCGCCGCGTCGAACACCAGGTGCAACCCGAACATCGCCGCCAGTGCCCAGAAGACGGCCCCGGTCGCGATGCCCGCGCCCAGCATCGCGCCGGTGCGAAAGCCCTCGGTCAGCCCGGTGCGCGCGCTCATCAGCACGGCGGGGCCGGGGGAAACGGCGGCCAGGATCACCAGCCCGCAAAAGGCCAGGAAGGCCGCCAGCGTCACTGGCCGCCCTCGCCCCGGCCGGTGACGATCGAGATGTCGGGCGCGTCGATCGCCTTCATGCCGACGACGTGATAGCCGCAGTCGACATGCAGGTTCTCGCCGGTGGTGCCGGACCCCAGGTCGGACAACAGGTACAGCGCGGCCTTGCCGACCTCTTCCTGCGTCACGTTGCGGCGCAGGGGGCTGTTCAGCTCGTTCCACTTCAGGATGTAGCGGAAATCGCCGATGCCGCTAGCGGCCAGGGTCTTGATCGGGCCGGCGCTGATCGCGTTGACGCGGATGCCGTCCTTGCCGAAATCCTCGGCCAAGTATTTGACCGATGCCTCCAGCGCGGCCTTGCACAGGCCCATGACGTTGTAATGCGGCATCACCTTTTCGGCGCCGTAGTAGGTCAACGTCAGCATCGACCCGCCCGGCCCCATCAGGGCGCCGGCGCGGCGGCAGACGGCGGTGAAGCTGTAGACCGAAATGTCCATCGACATCAGAAAGTTGGCGCGGCTAGTCTCGACATAGCGGCCGCGCAGTTCGGCCTTGTCCGAGAATCCGATGGCGTGGACGACGAAATCGAGGCCCCCCCATTCCGCCTTGACCCAGTCGAACAGCGCATCCAGGCTTTCCTCGCTGGCCACGTCGCATTCGTACAGCATCGGCGTGCCCAGGCTGGCGGCCAGCGGTTCGACCCGCTTCTTCAGCGCCTCGCCCTGATAGGAAAACGCCAGCGTGGCGCCCTGCGCCGCCACCGCCTGCGCGATGCCCCAGGCGATCGACTTGTCGTTGGCAAGGCCCATGATGAGGCCGCGCTTGCCCGCCATCAGTCCGGTTGACATTCCTGGTCCCTCACCCACCCTTGCGGCTTGTTGGCGCACAGGTGTAGGCGGAAAGGCAGGCTGCTGCAAGGGCAGGAGGCCCCGCTTCGGGCAGGAGGGACGGCATGGACAGGTCAGGAATCTTTGCGGGCGAGGACCCGTTCGCCATCGCCCGGCGGTGGCTGGCCGAGGCCGAGGCGACCGAGCCGAACGACCCCAACGCCATCGCCCTGGCAACGGTCGACCCCGCCGGCCTGCCGAATGTGCGCATGGTGCTGCTGAAGGACATCGAGGAAGATGCCTTCGTCTTCTACACCAACTACGGATCGCAGAAGGGGCAAGAGATCGAGGCCGCCGGAAAGGCCGCCTTCGTGATGCACTGGAAGTCGCTGCGCCGCCAGGTCCGCGTCCGCGGCACCGTCACCCGCGAGGAAGGCCCGCAGGCCGACGACTATTTCCACAGCCGCAGCCTGAAATCGCGGCTGGGCGCCTGGGCCAGCCAGCAGTCGCAGCCGCTGTCCTCGCGCGAGGCGCTGATGGCCGAGGTGGCGAAAGTCACCCTGCGCCATGGTCCCGCGCCGAAGCGCCCGCCGTTCTGGGGCGGCTTCCGGATTCGCCCGGTCGAGATCGAGTTCTGGGCCGATGGCGCCTTCCGCCTGCACGACCGGTTCCGCTGGACCCGGTCTGACCCTACGTCAGGTTGGCATGTCCAGCGGCTGAACCCCTAGGGGTTGTCCGGGCGGTCAGGTTTGTTCCGAGGCACAGCGTTTTTCGCTTGAACCCGTCCGACAAATCCCGCTTTTGTGAGGCGGGGCTTAATCTGGGGAGATAGCTCTTAGAATGACAGAAGAAGACAAGGCCATGCAGGTGGTGCAGGGCCGGGTGAAGTGGTTTGATCCGGCAAAAGGCTTTGGTTTCATCGTCTCCGAGAGTACATCTGCCGACATCCTGCTTCATGCCAACGTCCTGCGGAATTTCGGCCAGAGCTCCGTCGCTGACGGGGCCGGAATCACCGTGAAAGTTCAATCCACGCAACGCGGCGTGCAGGCGGTCGAGGTCTTGAAGATCGAGCCGCCCGAGGGCGTCGTGGTGCCATTGGGCGAAGAGGCCGGGCAGCTTTCGCCCGAGGACCTGCTGCAGCTTCCGCTGGAGCCGGCGCGGGTCAAGTGGTTCGACAAGGCCAAGGGGTTCGGCTTTGCCAACGTCTTCGGCCGGGCCGAGGATGTGTTCGTCCACATCGAGGTGCTGCGCGTCTCGGGCTTTGCCGACCTTGGTTCGGGCGAGGCGGTGGCGCTGCGCATCATCGAGGGCAAGCGCGGCCGGATGGCCGTGCAGGTGCAATCCTGGGAAACCGCCCTGCGCGAACGCGAGGCGGCGCGGTGACAGCCGGCGCGGCGCGGCTGGTACTGGCGGCGGCCGTTGCGGCCGCCGGTGCCCTGCCGGCGCGCGCCGACCCCGCTTGCGCGCCCGACCGCGTCGACCTGCGCTGGCCGGGCGGCGGCGAGGTCTTTGCCGTCGAGGTGGCGGATGATGCGGCCGAACGGGCGCAGGGGCTGATGTTCCGCAAGGCGATGGACCCGGCCTCGGGCATGCTGTTCGTCTACGAGGCACCGCGCGCGGTGGCGTTCTGGATGAAGAACACGCTGATCCCGCTGGACATGATCTTTGCCGATCCGGCGGGCCGGGTGACGCGCGTGCATGCCATGGCCGTGCCGGGCGACGAGACGCCGGTCGAGGGCGGCTCGGGCGTCCAGTTCGTGCTGGAAATCAACGGCGGCCTGGCTGAACGCCTGGGCATCGCCCCGGGGGCCGAATTGCGCCACCCTTCCATCGGCGACGGCGCGGCCTGGCCCTGCAACTGACCGGGGGGTGCCTTGCCCCCTCTGACCGGCGCCCACCCGCCCACCCCGCCGGCCAGAGGGGGCAAGGCGTGGCGCGGAGCGTTCGGTGCGCTGCAAAGGTGCTTTCCGTCTGCCGCGTTCCGCGCTATGGGGGCCGCAGTCGGGGCGTAGCGCAGTCTGGTAGCGCGACGGTTTTGGGTACCGTAGGTCGGAAGTTCGAATCTTCTCGCCCCGACCATCGCCGCCGCTTGTCGCGGCGCCGCTGAAAAGCCATATCTGCGGTATGGATTTCCGCTTCGACAACAGCTGGACCCGCGCGTTGCCGGGCACCTTCCTGCGGCTGGCGCCCGATGTGGCGCCGGCGCCGCGGCTGATGGTGCTGAACCACGCGCTGGCGGCCAGGCTGGGCCTGGACGCGCAGGCGCTGGCCGACGGGGCGGCGCGCTGGCTGTCGGGGGCCGAAGTGCCGCCGGGCGCCGATCCGGTGGCGCTGGCTTATGCGGGCCATCAGTTCGGCGGCTTTTCCGCGTCGCTGGGCGATGGCCGCGCGCATCTGTTGGGAGAGATCGTCGCACCCGATGGCCTGCGGTTCGACCTGCAGCTGAAGGGTTCGGGCCGCACGCCGTTTTCGCGCGGCGGCGATGGCAAGGCCGCCCTTGGCCCGATGCTGCGCGAATACCTGGTCAGCGAGGCGATGCATTCCCTGGGCGTGCCGACCACCCGCGCGCTGGCCGTGGTGACGACGGGCGAGGACATCTGGCGCGATGCGGGCCGCCTGCCGGGCGCCGTTCTGGCGCGCGTGGCCGCCAGCCACATCCGCGTCGGCACCGTGCAGTTCTTTGCCGCCAGGGGCGAGGTGGACAAGCTGCGCGCCGTTGTCGACCACACGCTGGCCCGCCACTATCCGGGCGTTCAGGGGGCCCTGGGCCTGCTGGAGGCGGTGATCGCGGCGCAGGCCCGGCTGGTGGCGCAGTGGATGGGCCTGGGCTTCGTGCATGGGGTGATGAACACCGACAACATGGCGCTGTCGGGCGAGACCATCGACTACGGCCCCTGCGCCTTCATGGAGGGCTATGCGCCGGGCACGGTGTTTTCCTCGATCGACCGTCAGGGGCGCTATGCCTTGGCCAACCAGCCGCTGATCCTGGGCTGGAACCTGGCGCGGCTGGCCGAGGCGCTGTTGCCGGTGATCGACGCGGACGGTGAAAAGGCGGTCGAGATCGCCAATGACCGGCTGGGCGGGATTGCCGCGCGGTATCGGGCGGAATGGCTGGCGGTGATGCGACGCAAGCTGGCGCTGGCGGGCGAGGAGGCGGGCGACGCCGCGCTGATCGACGACCTTTTGGTGGCGATGGAGGGGGCGGACTGGACGCTGACCTTCCGGCGGCTGGCGGGGGCCGTGGCGGGCGACGAGGGCCTGCTGCCGCCGCTTTTCGACGATTTCACCCGGATGGCCGCCTGGCTGCCACGCTGGCGCGCGCGGCTGGCGCCGGGGGCCGAGGCGCGGCTTCTGGCCGCGAATCCCGCCGTGATTCCGCGCAACCACCAGGTCGAGGCGGCGCTGGAGTCCGCGACGGCGGGCGACATGGCGCCGTTCCAGGCCCTGCTGGCGGCCGTGACCCGGCCTTTCGACGAGGTCCAGGCCTACATGCTGCCCGCGCCCACCGGCTTTGGCCGCTATGTGACTTTCTGCGGAACCTGACGTAGGATGGGCAATATTGCCCATCCTACAGGCCGACATGACCGCTCGATCCGACATCCACGACCGCCTGGCCGCCAGCCTGAAGGCCGCCCGCAAGGCCCGTGGCCTGTCGCTGGATGCCGCGGCCAAGCTGTCGGGCGTCAGCCGCAGCATGGTCAGCCAGATCGAGCGGGGCGAAAGTTCGCCCACCGTGGCCACGCTGTGGAACCTGACCCAGGCCTTGCAGGTGGATTTCGCCGGGCTGCTGGAGGGCCGCGCCCGGCCGGGGGTCGAGGTGACGCGCGCCGCCCAGGCCCCGGTGATCGACCGCGGCGGGGTGCGCATCCGCATCTTGTCGCCGGCCGAGGCGGTGGGCGAGAACGAGGTTTACGACCTTGAGTTCGCCGCCGGGGCGCGGCTGGTGTCAGAGCCGCACGGACCGGGTTGCCGCGAGCATCTGACGGTGATCGAGGGCCGCTTGCGGGTGGTTTCGGGGGCCGAGGCCGAGGACCTGGGGCCGGGCGACGTGGCGCGCTATCCGGCCGACCGGGCGCATGAGATTGCCGCCCAGGGGGGGGCTGCGCGCGCCATCCTGATCGTACAGGGCAGTTGACAGGGCGGACCGGGGGTTTTCCACCCCCGG
>JAGPCN010000035.1 GCA_018058035.1 Fuscovulum sp. | reverse complement strand
GCACCTTCAGGACGGCATCGAAGACCTCGGGCGCGCGGCGCAGGTCGTCGATGGTCTCGAACAGCGGCACCACTTGCAGGTCCAGCTTCTCGGCGCCAAAGCCGGCGTGGCGGGCCAGCAGGTAGACCCCCAGGATATCGTCGGCGGTGCGGGTCATCGACAGGATGAAGGGGCCGATCGCCTCGGGGTCATCCGAGATGCGGGCCTGGCGCATCAGGGCCAGCAGGGCCAGCAGTTCGCGCGCCTGCGGCGACAGGCGGGCGCGGTCGGCGTGGGTCAGTTCGGCACGGCCCAGTTCGTCGCGCAGGCGGCGCGACCAGTCGGGGGTGCCATGGGCGGGGGCTTGCCCGGTGAGGGCCCAAAGCTCGGCGATCACCGCCGTGGTGACGGTCGAGTTCTGCCGGATGTCCAGCGTGTGGGTACGAAAGCCGAAGACCTCGGCCTGCCAGCGCAGCGGCGTCAGGTAGCGCGCCGCCAATCGGTGGGCGTCGATGGCGTGCAGGCCGTCTTCCAGCACGCGCAGGTCGGCCAGGAAGTGACCGACCGAGGGATACCCCCCGGTGCCGCCGTCGATCATGGCGCGCAGGCGGTCGCCGATTGCGGTCAGCGCCTGGCGGAACAGCTCTCCAGGGTGGCGCGCGGCCAGGTCCTGGGCGCGGGGGCTGGTGGCGGTGATGGCCTCGATCCGGGTCAGCAGGTCGGCCGGAAAGCGGACGATGCGCGCGGTGACGCTTAGCCGCGCGGCGGCGGCGGTGACGGCGTCAAGGTAGCGCGACAGGATGGCGTGGCGGGCGCGGGCCAGTGCCTCGCGGGTGATGTCGGCGGTGACGTTGGGGTTACCGTCGCGGTCGCCGCCGATCCAGGAATGGAATCGCAGGCAGGGGGTGACGCGCAGCCCGTCGCCAAACCGGGCGATGCCGGCGGCGATGAAGCGTTCGAACAGTTGCGGCGCGGCGTCGAACACCGAGTCGCGAAAGAACTGCAAGCCCCATTCGATCTCGGCCCGCGGGGTCGGGCGTTCGATCCGCAGCTCTCCGGTCATCCACAGAAGGTCGATTTCGCCTTCGATGTCGGCCAGGATGTCGTCGCGTTCGCTCGGGGTCCAGCGCTGCGTTTCCAGCGACACCAGATGCCGGTAGATGCGGCGGTGAATCTCCAGCACCGTCACCCGCTTGGCCTCGGTCGGGTGGGCGGTCAGGGTGGGGCCGACCGACAGGCGCGAGGTCAGGTCGGAGAACTCGGCGGCGGTCATCGCCGGGTCCAGCTCGGTCAGGGCGCGGGCAAAGCTGCCCTCGACGGCGGCGGGGCCAAGGGCGGCCTCGGTGGCGCGGCGGGCGCGCATGGCGGCGTTCTCGTCGATGATGCGGGTCAGCTGGAACCAGATCGACACGGCCTGCAGGCAGGGGGTGGCGGCCTCGGCCGCGAGGATCGGGGCCAGGGGGTCCAGGATCAGGTCCAGCACCAGCGGCGCGCGCCGTTCGATCACGCGGCGCCACAGCGGCAGCACCTCGGCGCGCAGCCGGGCGGCGGGGTCTTCGTCGGGCTGCAGGATGGCCGAGGGCTGGGGCGCGGCGGGCATCGCTCAGGCCACGCGGTCGCGGGGTTGGCGACCATCGAAGAAGTCGGTCAGGTTCTGCAGGACGCGGAACCCCATCGCCTCGCGGGTTTCGCGGGTGGCCGAGCCGAGGTGCGGCAGCAGCACCAGGTTGTCGGCGCCCAGCAGTTCGTCGGGGATCCGCGGCTCGCGCTCGAACACATCCAGCCCGGCGCCGGCAATGGTGCCGAACCAAAGCGCCTGGGCCAGGGCGTGTTCGTCGACCACCTCGCCGCGGGCGGTGTTGATCAGGAAGGCGCCGGGGCGCATCAGGTCCAGCCGGCGGGCGTTGATCAGGTGCCGGTTCGCCGCCCCGCCGGGGCAGTGCAGCGAGACGAAATCGCATTGCGGCAGCAGGTCTTCGATGCTGGCCGCCTGGGTGGCGTTGTAGCGCGCCAGCACCTCGGGCGCGACCGCAGAGCGGTTCTGCACCACGATCTTCATGCCGAACCCGAAATGCGCCCGCTGCGCCATCGCCTGGCCGATCCGGCCAAAGCCGATGATGCCCAGCGTGGCGCCCGAGACCTTGGTGCCGATCAGGTGGGTCGGCCGCCAGCCGGTCCAGCGGCCCTCGCGCAGTTCGCGCTCGCCCTCGCCGGCGCGGCGGGCCACCATCAGCATCAGCGTCATCGCGATGTCGGCGGTGCATTCCGACAGCACGTCAGGCGTGTTGGTCACGGCGATGCCGCGCGATTTCGCGGCAGCCGTGTCGATATGGGCAAAGCCCACCCCGTAGTTGGCCAGAATCCTTGTGCGCGTCGACGATCCGTCAAACACCGCCGCAGGAAGGCGGTCTGTCACGGTCGGCAAGATCGCGTCGTATTGGCCCATCGCGTCGCGCAGGTCGGCCTGAGACAGCGGTTGGTCGGCAGTGTTCAGGGACAGGTCGAAGACCTGCGCCATCTTCGCCTCGACCGCCTCGGGCCAGCGCCGCGTCACAAGGACTCTGGGTCTTGTCATCGCATCCCCCCTTAGGCTGCGCGCTTGTTCAGCACCCGCGCCACGGTTTCGCCGATGACGCTGGGGTTTTCAGCCACGGTGACGCCGGCGGCGGTCAGGATCTCCACCTTTTCCGAGGCGCTTTCGCCGAAGGCCGAGATGATCGCCCCGGCGTGGCCCATGGTGCGGCCCTTGGGTGCGGTCAGGCCGGCGATATAGGCGATGACCGGCTTGGTCATGTGTTCCTGGATATAGGCGGCGGCCTCGGCCTCTTGCGGGCCGCCGATCTCGCCGATCATGCAGACGATGTGCGTGTCGGGGTCGGATTCAAAGCGCTCCAGGATGTCGCGGAAGGAAGACCCGTTGATCGGGTCGCCGCCGATGCCGACGCTGGTGGAAACCCCGATGCCGCGGTCCTTCAGTTGCTGCGCCGCCTCGTACCCCAGCGTGCCCGAGCGGCTGACGATGCCGACGTTGCCAGCCAGGTAGATGCGGCCTGGCATGATGCCCAGAAGCGCCTTGCCGGGGCTGATGGTGCCGGCGCAGTTCGGCCCGGTCAGCACCATGCGGCGTTCGCGGGGGTAGCGCATCATGTAGCGCTTGACGCGGATCATGTCCTGCGCCGGGATGCCGTCGGTGATGCAGACGCAATAGCGGATGCCGCCATCGGCCGCTTCCATGATGCTGTCGGCGGCAAAGGGCGGCGGCACGAAGACCAGGCTGGTGTCGCAGCCGGTGGCGGCGGCGGCCTCTTTCATGGTGTTGAAGACCGGCACGCCCATGACGGTTTCGCCGCCCTTGCCGGGCACCACTCCGGCCACCACGTTGGTGCCGTAGTCCAGCATTTCCTTGGTGTGGAATTGCGCCATGCGGCCAGTGATGCCCTGCACGACGACGCGGCTGCTGCGGTCCAGGAAAATGCTCATCACACGGCCCTCATCTTGGCGTTCTGCTTGCGGTCGTTCTTCCAGGCGGTCACGGCGCGTTCGGCCGCTTCCATCAGGGTATTGGCGCGGATGATCGGCAGCCCCGACTTGGCCAGGATCTTCTGCCCCTCTTCCACATTGGTGCCCGACAGGCGCACGATCACCGGCACGTCCACCGGGTTCGCCGTCAGGGCCTGCACCACGCCTTCGGCCACCCAGTCGCAGCGGTTGATGCCGGCAAAGATGTTGACCAGGATCGCCTGCACGTTCTCATCCGACATCACCAGCCGGAAGGCCTTGGCCACCCGTTCCGGCGTGGCGCCGCCGCCGATATCCAGGAAGTTGGCGGGCTCGCCCCCGGCCAGCTTGATCGTGTCCATCGTGGCCATCGCCAGACCGGCGCCGTTCACGATGCAGCCGATGTTGCCCGACAGGCCGATGTAGGCCAGGCCCCGGTCGGCGGCGCGCGCCTCGCGCGGGTCTTCCTGGCTTTTGTCGCGCAGTTCGGCGATCTGCGGGTGGCGGAACAGCGCGTTGCTGTCAAAGGTCATCTTGGCGTCCAGCGCCAGGATGCGGTTGTCGGCGGTGATCACCAGCGGGTTGATCTCGACCATCGTCGCGTCCAGGTCGCGGAAGGCGCGGTAGCAGCCCTGCAGCGTGCGGACCATCTGCTGGGTCAGCGCGGCGGGGATGCCCAGGGCATAGGCGATCTCGCGGGCCTGGAATTCCTGCAGGCCGACCGCGGGTTCGACAGTGGACCGCACGATCGAGTCGGGCCGCTTCTCCGAGATCTCCTCGATCTCCATCCCGCCTTCGGACGAGGCGACGATCATCACCCGCTGCGAGGTGCGGTCCAGCACGAAGCCCAGATAGATTTCGCGGCCAAAGTCCACCGCGCTTTCGACATAGACGCGGTAGATGCCCTTGCCCTCGGGGCCGGTCTGGTGCGTCACCAGCTTGCGGCCGAACATGTCGTTCGTCGCGTCCTGGATTTCATGTTCCGACTTGCACAGCTTGACGCCGCCGGCCTTGCCGCGGCCCCCGGCGTGAACCTGAGCCTTGACGATCCAGCGGTCTCCGCCCAGCTCCCGCGCCCGGTAGGCTGCCTGTTCAGGGCTGTAGGCCAGGGCGCCGGCGGGCACCGCGACCCCGAACTTGGCCAGGATTTCCTTGGCCTGGTATTCGTGGATGTCCATCTGTTCCTCCCTTTATTCGGCGGCCATGGCGGCGGCGTAGTGGGTTTCCAGCGCTTGCAGCGCCTGGCCCAGATCCACGCCCGCACCCATCGCGGTCATCTCGGCGGCAAAGCGGGTCACGATTTCGGTGATCGCGGCTTCGCTCAGCTGGTTCAGGATGCCGATGCGGACCTGGACCGGTTCCGACAGGGTCGGCCAGATGCCAAAGCCCTTGGCGCGGGCCGCGACCACCAGTTCCTTTTCGCGGCCAGCCAGCGCGCCGGGCAGATTCAGCACGACAAGGCTGGTCATGTTCGAGGTGACCTCGCAGCCCAAGGCGGTGACGGCAGCCCGCAGCGCAGCCTCGTGGTGGGCGTAGTCGGCGGCCTTTTGCGCGCGGCCATGCTGCAGGTTGATGCGCAGCGCCTCGTGGAAGGCGGCGACCGCATAGCCCGAATGGGTGCGGTGGTAGCTGCCCGCCGCGGTATCCTTGCCGTCGACGATGCCCCAGTGGCGGGCCTCGAAGATCGGGTTGTGAACATAGGTATAGCAGCCGTTTTCACGCAGGTGGGCAATGTAGCGGTCGGCGAAGCTGACCGGGGCGTAGGTCAAGGGCAGGCACAGCACGCCCTTCTGCGGGCACGAGGCCCAGCCGACGACGCCGGGGAAATCGTCGATGGCAAAGTCCTCGATCCCCAGCGACGACACCGCATCGACCAGGCCCATCACGTTGTGGCGAAGGCAGGCGTCGGAGAAGCCCTGGATGTCGTTGATGCGGCCCGAGCCGGTTTCCCAATGCGCCATCACGGCCCAGGTGGGCTTGTGGTCTGCCAGGGCCTTTTCGACCACGGCGCCGGTGACCGACTGGCCGTGCGGAACCTGGATCACGGTGACGTTCGCGGGCTTGGGGTCCAGCGCGTTGGCCTTCAGATCCTCACGGGTCGCGGCGCGGGTGCGGACGGTCAGCGCGTCGATGCCGCTGAAGGTGCCGTTGACAAAGACCACGACGCTGTCGCCCGGCAGGATGGCGCTGAACAGCGCGTCAAGGCCGCTCCACCCCGTGCCGGCGACGCCGAAGGTGTAGGTGTTCCTGGTGCCCCAGACTTTCCGCAGCATCTGCTTGCATTCGATCATGCCGCGCAGCACGTCGGCCTGCATGTGGTCGGCCAGGCCGGCGTGGGCAAAGGCGGCCAGCACCCGCGCATCGGTGTTGCCGGGCCCCGGGCCGGCGGCCAGGGTCTCGGGGATGCTGAGTTGCGGGAAAATCTCGGTGTCGGTCATGCGGCGCCCCTCCCAAGGCGATGACAGTCTGGACCTTCGCTTCGGCGGGGCCTGCGACGCTTCCGGGTGCAGCGGAAGAAAGGTCGCGGGGTCTGCCGGGGACGTTGGTCCTTGACGCTTAGGAAAGCGGTACTCGACTCGGCTCACAACATTCCTATATCCTGCTTTTGGGCATCTATTTGGGTGGTAATCTTCCCACCCGAACTGGTGGATATGCGGCAGTATACAAACAAAGCCCCACCCAAACGGGTAGGGAGGAGCGGATTGATGGCGCTTTGGGACGAACAGCAGAAGGTGGTAGCGGTAACTCTGATGCTGGGGGACGCGAACCCGCTGATGCTGACCGCCATGTCCGAGATCTTCGAGAAGGACCGCCGATTCTCGCTGGTCGCGACGGCGGCGACGGCCGAGGGGTTCCTGGGCATGGTGATGCGGATGCCGGTGCAGGTGGGGGTGATCGACTGGAACCTGCCGGCGCTTGGCGGCGCGCGGCTGATCGACGTGCTGCGCGCCCAGGCCAACGCGCCCCGCCTGGTGGTCTATGCCGAGGATACCGGGGACATTCCGCGCAAGGCGATGGCGGCGGGGGCGGCGGGGTTCGTCTCACGCTCGGAATCGGTCGAGCGGCTGCTGGAGACCTGCGTGGCGGTGGCAAAGGGGCAGATGGTTTTTCCCTTCCTGGACGTGCGCGGTTTGAAGCAGGACCCGATCGAGTCGCTGTCCCCGCGTGAGCGGACCTTGCTTGAGGCGCTGTCCAAGGGCCTGACCAACCGCGAACTGTCGCGCGACCTGGATATCAGCGAGAACACGGTCAAGTTTCACCTGTCGAACCTGTTCGAGAAGCTGTCGGTCAAGAACCGCGCGCAGGCGATTGCCTTCTACTACGCCAACCGCGCCTCACGCGGCGAGATGTAAGCCCTTGCATTTTCGGGCTTGACGAAGCGGGCCGCCTTGGCCGATGCCTAGGGCGGGTGCAGCTCCTACGTCCTTGGCAGGAGCCCAAACATGTCTTTCCACGTCATCACCCAGGCCCCCGCGCGCCTGAACCGCAGCGAGCTGGCCGTTCCCGGCAGCGCGCCCCAGATGTTCGAGAAGGCCGCCGCGTCGGATGCGGACGTGATCTTCCTGGACCTGGAAGACGCCGTCGCGCCGGACGACAAGCCGCAGGCCCGCAAGAACATCATCAAGGCGCTGAACGAGATCGACTGGGGCAAGAAGACCATGTCGGTTCGGATCAACGGGCTGGATACCCACTACATGTACCGCGACGTGGTCGATGTGGTCGAACAGGCCGGAGAGCGGCTGGACCTGATCATGATCCCCAAGGTCGGGACGGCGGCGGATGTCTATGCCGTGGACATGATGGTCACGCAGATCGAAGACGCGAAGGGGTACAAGAAGCGGATCGGGTTCGAGCACATCATCGAGACGGCCCTGGGGATGCAGAACGTCACCGAGATCGCGAGGGCGTCGAATCGGAATGAATCGCTGCACTTCGGGGTGGCGGATTATGCGGCCTCGACCCGGGCGCGGACGACGATCATCGGGGGCGTGAACCCGGATTATTCGGTGCTGACCGACAAGCTGGAGGATGGCTCTCGCGAGGTGCACTGGGGGGACATGTGGCACTATGCGCTGGCCCGGATGGTGGTCGCGGCGCGGGCGAATGGCCTCAGGCCGGTGGACGGGCCGTTTGGGGACTTTTCCGACCCGGATGGCTACCGGGCGGCGGCGAAGCGGGCGGCGGTGCTGGGGTGCGAGGGGAAGTGGGCGATCCACCCGTCACAGATCGCGCTGGCCAACGAGGTGATGAGCCCGTCCGACGCCGAGGTCACCCGGGCCAAGCGGATCCTGGAGGCGATGGCGCAGGCCGCCGCCGAGGGCAAGGGCGCGGTGTCGCTGGACGGGCGGCTGATCGACTACGCCTCGATCCGGCAGGCCGAGGTGCTGGTCCAGAAGGCCCGCCAGATCGCCGGCGGCTGAGCCAAAGCGAAAGGGCCGGGGTGCTTGCGTGCCCCGGCCCCTTCGGTCCTGCCGATACAGGATCAGTAGCGGTAGTGATCGGCCTTGAACGGGCCTTCGGGATTCACCCCGATATAGGCGGCCTGATCGGGGCGCAGCTCGGTCAGTTTCACGCCGATCTTCTTCAGGTGCAGGCGGGCGACCTTTTCATCCAGCGCCTTGGGCAGGATGTAGACGCCGGGGGCGTAGTCCTGGCCCTTGGTCCAAAGCTCGATCTGCGCCAGCGTCTGGTTGGTGAACGAGGCCGACATCACGAAGGACGGGTGGCCGGTGGCGTTGCCCAGGTTCAGCAGGCGACCTTCGGACAGCAGGATGATGCGGGCGCCCGAGGGCATCTCGATCATGTCGACCTGGTCCTTGATGTTCGTCCACTTGTGGTTGCGCAGGGCGGCAACCTGGATTTCGTTGTCGAAGTGGCCGATGTTGCCGACGATGGCCATGTCCTTCATCTCGCGGATATGCTCGATGCGGATGACGTCCTTGTTGCCGGTGGTGGTGATGAAGATGTCGGCGGTCTTTACCTCATCCTCCAGGATGGTCACTTCGTAGCCATCCATCGCGGCCTGCAGCGCGCAGATCGGGTCAACCTCGGTGACCTTCACCCGGGCGCCCGCGCCGCGCAGCGAGGCGGCGGAACCCTTGCCCACGTCACCATAGCCGCAGACCACGGCAACCTTGCCGGCCATCATGGTGTCGGTGGCGCGGCGGATGCCATCGACCAGCGATTCCTTGCAGCCGTACTTGTTGTCGAACTTCGACTTCGTCACGCTGTCGTTGACGTTGATCGCCGGGAAGGGCAGCTGGCCATTCTTGTGCAGTTCGTACAGACGATGCACGCCGGTGGTGGTTTCTTCGGACACGCCCTTGATGGCGGCCTTGGTCTTGGCGAACCAGCCGGGGGACTGCTTCATCCGCTTCTGGATCTGCAGCTTGATGACCTCTTCCTCTTCGGATTGCGGCACGGCCAGCACGTCTTCGCCTGCTTCCATCCGGGCACCCAGAAGGACGTAAAGCGTGGCGTCGCCGCCATCATCCAGGATCATGTTCGCGCCTTCGGGGAACATGAAGGAGCGGTCAAGGTAATCCCAATGCTCGGTCAGGGTCTGGCCCTTTACCGCGAACACCGGGATGCCCGCAGCGGCAATCGCGGCGGCGGCGTGGTCCTGGGTCGAGAAGATGTTGCACGATGCCCAGCGCACATCCGCGCCCAGCGCCACCAGCGTTTCAATCAGCGCAGCGGTCTGGATCGTCATGTGAAGGCTGCCGACGATGCGCGCGCCTTTCAGCGGCTGCGACGGCCCGAATTCCTCGCGGCAGGCCATCAGGCCCGGCATTTCGGTTTCGGCGATGGTCAGTTCCTTGCGGCCGAAATCGGCCAGAGCGATGTCCTTGACGATGTAATCCGCAGCCATTCCGGCGCACTCCTTGATCCTATGCTGGCGGGGCAGATAGCATTGAAACAGTGAACAGACAACCAAGGCGACAAGACAGATGAAACAGCCGCGCGCGTGGCAAAGGATGCTTTCGGGGCGGCGGCTGGATCTGCTGGATCCGACGCCGGTTGACATCGAGGTCGAGGACATCGCGCATGGCCTGGCCTTCGTGGCGCGCTGGAACGGGCAGACGCGCGGCGATTGGCCCTATTCGGTGGCCGAGCATTCGCTGCTGGTCGAAGAGCTGTTCTCCCGGGCCAATCCCGGCATCGCGGCGAAGTGGCGACTGGCGGCCCTGCTGCACGACGCGCCGGAATATGTGATCGGCGACATGATCAGCCCGGTGAAGGCCGCCGTGGGGCCGGGCTACGGAGAGCTGGACGAACGGCTGACGGCGGCGGTGCATCTGCGCTTTGGCCTGCCGGCGATGCTGCCCGTGGCCGTAAAGAAGCAGATCAAAGCGGCGGACAAGGTTTCGGCCTGGGCCGAGGCAGTGCAGATCGCGGGGTTTTCAGAAGGAGAGGCGGACCGTTTCTTTGGCCGTCCGGCCGAGGTGCTGCTGCGCGGTCTGGAGATACGGCTGCGTCCGCCCGCGGTGGTGCGGGCGGACTATGTGGCGCGACATTCAGCGTTGCTGGCGGCCTGCATCTAGCGGCGCATCCCGGTCAGCGAGAACCAGCGGCGCTGCGCCTTTTCCTCGGTCTCGGGCGTGGCCCGGCGGGCCGAATGGTCGGTCTGACGCTGCTCCATCCGGGTAACGATCAGCAGCGTGTCGGCAAAGATGTTCAACATTTTCTTGCTCCTTTCCATCTTGCTGTAAGGCTGTTTCTAAGGGAATCTTGCCGCGACCGTGAGTCAGCAATTCTTCTAATCTGTTAGTTTGGCTTACATATGACCCTGCGCTGGAAAGACCTGCCGCCGCTGTCGGCCCTGCGCGCCTTTCAGGCCGTGGCCGAGGCCGGCGGCTATGCCCCGGCGGCGCGGGCGCTGAATGTCACCCATGCCGCGGTGGCCCAGCAGGTGCGCGGGCTTGAGGCTGCCCTGGGCGTGGCGCTGGTGGCGCGGGCCGGGCGCGGCATGGCGCTGACGGCCGAGGGCGCCGATCTGGCGCGGGCCTTGACCGACGGGTTCGCCACCATCCAGGCGGGGGTCGAGACGCTGCGGGGCGGGCAGAACCGGCCGGTGCGGATCACCCTGACGCCCAGTTTCGCGACGCAATGGCTGATGCCGCGGCTGAAGGATTTCTGGGACCGGCACCCCGACATCGCGCTGTCGCTGCACCCCGACGCGCGGGTGGTGGACCTGCGGCGCGACGGCATGGATGTGGGGCTGCGCTATGGCAACGGCGCCTGGCCGGGGGTCGAGGCGCGGTTCCTGGCGCCGGCGCGGCTGTCGGTGACCTGTGCGCCGGCGCTGATGCAGGGCCGCGCGACATTGACCGCCGCCGAGATGCAGCGGATGGACTGGTTCCTGACCCGGGACTGGCCCGAGCAGGAGAATTACCTGATCTCCCTTGGGTTGAACCCAGCAACCCTTGGCCGAACCGATTTCAATTCCGAGGATCTGTCGCTGGCCGCCGCAAGGCAAGGGCTGGGCCTGGTGGTCGAAAGCTATGCGCTGATCGAGGATGATGTGGCCGAAGGGCGGCTTGTGCTGATCCACGACAGCCGCGAGAAATTGCCGGCCTATTTCGCCGTGACGCCGCCCGGGCCGCAAAGGGCGGCGACCCGGGCATTCCTGAAATGGCTGTTTGCCGCGGCCTGACCGGCCAGGGCGTCAGATCGCCATGCTTTCCGGCTTTTTCCCGGCCTTCAGCGCCTCGGTGAACCAGCCGGGCTTGCGGCCGCGGCCCGTCCAGGTGCGCGAAGGGTTGGCCGGATCGCGATACTTTGCCACCGTGGGCGTGCGTTTGCGGCCAGAGGAAACGCCCGTCAGCTCGGACAGGGAAAAGCCCATGGCGCGGGCTTTTTCTTCCAGTTCGGCAAGGGCTTCGCGCTTTTTGCGGTCTTCGAAAGTGGCAATCGCGCGAGCGACCTGCGATTGCAGGTCCTTCAACTCTTTAAGCGAAAGCGCATTCAGATCGGCATTCATTGGTTGGTTCCTTCCGCCAGTGCAATTCCGGCGGATAAACCCTTTTCCAATGTCGTGCAAATGTCTTTATGCTATTTCGGGCTGCGTTTGGCCAGGATGCGCTGAAGCGTGCGGCGATGCATGTTCAGGCGGCGCGCGGTTTCCGAAACATTGCGGTCGCACATTTCGTAGACGCGCTGGATATGTTCCCAGCGGACGCGATCGGCCGACATCGGGTTTTCCGGCGGCGCGGGCATGGCGCCGCCCCGGGCCAGCAATGCATTCGTCACGTCATCGGCATCGGCCGGTTTCGACAGATAGTCGATGGCGCCGAATTTCACCGCCGCAACGGCGGTGGCAATCGCGCCATAGCCGGTCAGCACCACGATCCGGCAATCGGGCCGCTTTTCGCGCAGGGTCTCGACCACGTCGAGGCCATTGCCGTCTTCCAGCCGCAGGTCGACCACGGCATAGGCGGGCGGGCGGGATAGGGCGATGATCTTGCCGGCCGCCACGCTTTCGGCGGTTTCGGGCACGAATCCGCGCTTTTCCATCGCGCGGGCCAGCCGCTTCACGAAGGGTTCGTCATCGTCGACAAGCAGAAGGGAACGGTCCGGCCCAAGCTGGGCATCCAGATCTTCAGCCATGCGCAATCCTCTCCTGTTCCCGTCCTACCTAGTCCGGGGGGAATGCGCGGTCAATTCTTGGCTGCGGCCTTGTCCAGATAGCAGGACACGCTGCGGGCCACCTCGTCCGCGGGCGCGGCGTGCTTGTAGAAATCCAGGAACCCGGTGCCGGGCAGCATCAGGTAGGTGAATGCCGAATGGTCGACCAGATAGAATTCGTCCTCGGCTTCCTGCTTCTTGTAGTAGGCGCGATAGGCATCGGCGGCGACCTTGATCTGGTCCGGGGTGCCGGTCAGGCCCACGGCCTTGGGGTGGATGTTGGCCGCGAAATCGGCGACCACCTGTGCGGTGTCGCGATCGGGGTCGACCGTGACAAAGGCCAGCCGGATATCCTGGCCCTGCTCTTCCAGGATATCGGCCACCTCGGCATTGCGCGACATGTCCAAGGGGCAGACATCGGGGCAGAAGGTATAGCCGAAATAGACCAGCGTCGGCTTGGTGATGACCTCGGCATCGGTGACCGTGGCGCCGGTGGCGCCATCGACCAGCGTGAAGGGGCCGCCGATCGACCCGCCGCCGACCTGGCCCGACCGGCATTCGGCAAAGGCATCGTCGCCGCCCGGGGCAAAGGCCTTCCAGCCCATCCAGCCAACAAAGCCCACCGCCACCACCGCCGCCGCGGCCGCGATCATCCTGGTGCTGTCCGCCATGGTCCGATCCTTTTCCCTGGTCGCGCCGAATCCGGCCGGGCGTCATTGAACCCGCCCCGGCCGGGCCTTATCAATGCACCAGAAACGAAGGGGTTGAAACCTGACAATCGCGCGCAGTCCAGACACCGCCTTTCCCTGGGTCCGGGCCGACGACAGCGGCGTGCGGCTGCGCACGCTGATCCTGCTGCGCTGGATGGCGATCTTTGGCCAGATCGCCACGATCACCATCGCGGACCGCTACTTTGGCCTGATCCTGCCGCTTGGGCTGTGCTTTCTGGCGGTCGGTGCCTCGATCATCGCTAACCTGATCTCGATCTACCTCTTCCCCGAGAACAAGCGCCTGTCGGAACCCGAAGCGGTGCTGATGCTGCTGTTCGACATGATGCAGCTGGCGTTCCTGCTGTTCGTGACCGGCGGGCTGACCAATCCCTTCGCGCTCTTGGTGCTGGCCCCGGTGACGATCTCGGCCAGCACGCTGCAACTGCGGGCCACGGTCTTCCTGGGGGCGACCGCGATCCTGTTCATCTCGCTGACCGCGGCGTTCAACCTGCCCTTGCGGCTGGCCGACGGCACCGCGCTGGCGATCCCGCCGCTGTTCGCCTTTGGCTTCTGGCTGTCGATCGTGGTGGGGATCCTGTTCCTGGGCCTGTATGCCCGCCGCGTGGCGACCGAGATCCGCGCCATGGGCGAGGCGCTGCTGGCCACCCAGATGGCGCTGGCGCGCGAGCAGAAGCTGACCGACCTGGGCGGCGTGGTGGCCGCCGCCGCGCATGAGCTGGGCACGCCGCTGGCGACGATCAAGCTGGTCAGCAGCGAGCTGATGGACGAGCTGTCCGACAAGCCCGCGCTCTTGGAGGACGTCAAGCTGATCCGCGATCAGGCCGACCGCTGCCGCGACATCCTGCGCGGCATGGGGCGGGCCGGAAAGGACGACCTGCAGCTGCGCCAGGCCCCGCTGGAGGCCGTTCTGCGCGAGGCGGCCGAGCCGCACGCGACCCGCGGCAAGGCGCTGGTCTTTCAGCTGCAACCCGGCCCGGGCGGCAGCGACCGCCAGCCCACCATCCTGCGCCAGCCCGAGGTGATCCACGGCCTGCGCAACCTGGTGCAGAACGCCGTCGACTTTGCCGCCAGCACCGTCTGGGTCGAGGCGGAATGGACCGACCGGGCGATCTCGATCCGCATCGTCGACAACGGCGAGGGCTATCCGCCCAACGTGATCGGCCGCATCGGCGACCCCTTCGTCCGCTCGCGCCGGTCCGAGCAGGACCGCGGCCAGCGGCCTGAATACGAAGGCATGGGCCTGGGCCTGTTCATCGCCAAGACCCTGCTGGAACGGTCGGGGGCCGAGCTGACCTTTGCCAACGCGGCCGACCCGTTCCTGTCGCGCGAGGAACGCCCCGAACGCTGCGGCGCCGTGGTCGAGGCGGTCTGGCCACTGGACCGGCTGAAGGCGCCCTCGGGGATGACCGGGGCGCCGAACCGGCCCTTCGAGGCGTGATGCCCGCATGTGACGTTACGGCAACGCCTCGGTCCAAGCCTGTGACATTAACACCTCGTTAACCTTGGCACCAATAGGGTCGGCCCTGGGCATGGACTCTCGGGGAACGTGTGATGGTTGCTGATATCGGTTTGGCTTTCGGGCTGGTCATGACGGCTGCCCTGATCGCCCTGTCCAGCCTGTTCGCGGTTTCGGCCTTTTCGGTCCGGGGCGGGCCGCGCAAGGCCACGATCTTTTCCGAAGCCACGCCCGACACCGTGTTCCTGTTCGATGGTGACGCGCTGGTCGATGCCACTCCTGCCGCACGCGAGATGCTGGACGACGACAGCATGTCCGGCGGGCCGTGGTTTCGCCTTCTGGCGCAGCTTGAGCCGATCTTCCCCGGCCTGTCCCTGCGGATCGAGGGGTTGCAGCGCGAAGGCCGGTTCGTCCTCTGCTCGCACGAGGGGATGGACCCGCCGCTGGTATTGCGGGCCGAATGCCTGGGCGGGCTGACCCGGCTGACCCTGCTGGACGGTGACGGCGAGGAACGGCTTGCGGTCCGCGACGGCGCGACCGAAGTGGCCCTTCAGCACGAGCTGTCCGCGATCCGCGAAGCCGTGGCGCAGGCTCCGGCGCTGGTCTGGCGCACCCGCGCCGATGGCCAGGTGATCTGGGCGAACGGCCCCTATCTGCTGCTGGCAGCCCAGACCCTGGAACCGGGCCGAGAGCTGAGTTGGCCCCTGCCCCGCGTCTTCGAACCTGCCGAGGCCGGCGCGGCACAGCCGGTGCGTCGGTCGGTGCGGGTGGGCGATGCGACCCGCTGGTATGAGCTGTCCTTCGTCGCCGCCGGCGAGGAGCAGCTTTGCTATGCGCTGCCCGCCGACCGGCTGGTGCAATCGGAACGCGCGCTGCGCGACTTCATGCAGACGCTGACCAAGACCTTTGCCCAGCTGCCGATCGGTCTGGCGATCTTTGACGGCCATCGCGTGCTGCAACTGTTCAACCCGGCGCTGCTGGACCTGACCGGCCTGCCGGCCGAGCTGCTGATCGCCCGGCCCACGCTAAGCGCCTTTCTGGACGCGATGCGCGAGCGGTCGATGATCCCCGAGCCAAAGGATTACCGCACCTGGCGGCGCAAGATCGTGGCGCTGGAAGAGGCTGCCGCCTCGGGCCTGTTCGAGGAAACCTGGACCCTGCCCTCGGGCCAGACCTACCGGGTCACCGGGCGGCCGCACCCGAACGGCGCCCTGGCCTTCCTGTTCGAGGACATCTCGAACGAGATGATGCGCACCCGGCGTTATCGCGCCGACCTGGAAATCGGCCAGGCCGTGATCGACGCGATGGACGAGGCGGTTGCGGTGTTCTCGCACGATGGCAACCTGGTGATGACCAACCGCGCCTATGGCGAGCTTTGGGGCAAGGCCGACTCGGTTCCGCCGGTCGGCATGGCCGGCCTGGCCGAGGTGCGCCATCCGGCCACGATCGACCAGTGGCGCAGTCTGGCCGCGCCGACGTTGTTGTGGAACGACCTGACCGAATACATCGGCGCCCTGGGTGCCCGCGATCCCTGGGATGGCGAGGTGCGGTTGCTGGACGGGCGGCTGGTCGGTTGCAAGGTCAGCCCGATGCCGCATGGCGCAACCCTGGTCAGCTTTTCGGTGCATCGCGCCCGCACCCTGCGCCCCGGCAGCGACGAAGATGGCGCGGCGCGGGCGATGCTGATCGCCTGATGCCGGGCGCGTGACGGGGCGCGTGACGGGGCGTTGACTGGCCGATCCGGCTTGCGGTCGGCCGGGGCGCCGCTACAGTCGCGCCATGCCCCAGACTGCTGCGACCGCGTTCGTTCTTGCCGACGAAGACCAGGCCAACCGCTTTGGCGCCGCCCTTGGGCGGGGCCTTGGCCCGGGCGATACCGTCCTGCTGGACGGACCCGTCGGGGCCGGCAAGTCGCATCTGGCCCGCGCCGCGATCCGCGCCATCGTCGGCCCGCGGACCGAGGTGCCCTCGCCCACCTTCACGCTGGTGCAAACCTATGACGGTCCCGTGACCGAGGTTTGGCATGCCGACCTGTACCGGCTGACCTCGGCCGACGAGGTGCTGGAGCTGGGGCTGGTGGATGCGATGGGCCGGGCCATCGTGCTGGTCGAATGGCCGGACCGTCTGGGCGCGCTGGCGCCGCCGGGGGCGATCCGCATCGCGTTGTCGCACCAGGGCGATGCTCGCCGTGCGCTGGTGTCGGGGGCCGGCGCGGCGCTGCTGGACCGGCTGCGAAAGGCCCTGGCATGACCGGCGATCCGCGCGAGGCCCGCAAACGCGCCTTCCTATCCGCTGCCGGCTGGTGCGACGCCGACCGCGCGCACCTGTCCGGCGATGCCTCGGCCCGGCGCTATGAACGGCTGCGCCTTTCGGGCCGGACGGCAGTGCTGATGGACAGCCCGCCCGGCCCCGGCGACGACACGGCGGATTTCCTGCGCATCGCCGGGCACCTTTCGGGCCTTGGCCTGTCGCCTCCGCGCATCCTTGACGCCTGGCCTGACGACGGCCTGGTGCTGCTGGAGGATCTGGGCGACGCGCTGTTCACCAATGTGCTTGCGGCCGAACCAGCGCTGGAAGGCGCGCTATATCAAGCGGCGGTCGAGGTGTTGCTGGCGGTGCAGGCGGCGGCCCCGCCAGCCGGGGTGCCCGACCTGACGCCCACCGACTGGGCCGTGGCGGCGGCGATGGCGACCGACTGGTATGCCGCCGCGATCACCGGCCAACGGCCCGACCCTGGCCCCTTCACCCGGGCGCTGGCGGCCGCGCTGGAGCGTCACGCCGACGGCCCGCGCAACCTGATCCTGCGCGACTACCACGCCGGCAACCTGATCTGGCTGCCCGACCGCAAGGGCGCGGCGCGGGTCGGGGTGCTGGACTTTCAGCAGGCGCAGATGGGCCAGCCGGTCTATGACCTGATCTCGCTGGTGCAGGACGCCCGCCGCGATGTCGGCCCCGCGACCGAGGCCGCCTGCCGGGCGCAGTTCGCCGCCGCCATGGGCCGGCCGGTCGAGGCGCTGGACACCGCCTGCGCGGTGATCGCCGCGCAACGCGCGCTGCGCATTCTGGGCATCTTTGCCCGGCTCTGCCTGGTGGCCGCAAAGCCCGCCTATGTGGCGCTGATCCCGCGGGTCTGGGGGCAATTGACCGAGGCCCTGCGCCACCCCGAACTGGCCGAGCTGCGCGCCGTCTGCCGTGCGCTCTTGCCCGAACCCACCCCCCAAGCCCTGGACCGGATCACCCTGCAATGCGGCCGCAACCCCTTCCGCTGATGCTGTTCGCCGCGGGTTTCGGAACCCGGATGGGCGCGCTGACGGCAACCCGGCCAAAGCCGCTGGTGCCGGTGCTTGGCCGGCCGCTGATCAACCGGGCGCTGGATCTGGCGCGCACGGCGGGCGCCGCCCCGGTGGTGGCGAACACGCATTACCTGGGCCAGATGATCGCCGACCACCTGGCCGGGTCGGGCGTTGCGATCAGCGCCGAGCCGGGGCCGATCCTGGAAACCGGCGGCGGGCTGAAGCAGGCGCTGCCGCTGCTGGGGGTGTCCGATGGCGGCCCGGTGATGACGCTGAACCCCGATGCGGTCTGGCGCGGGCCGAACCCGCTGGCCCTGCTGCAGGCCGCCTGGGATCCGACGCGGATGGACGCGCTGCTGCTGGTGCAGGACGTGGCCCGGGTGCGCGGTCGCACGGCGGGCAAGGCAGATTTCCACCTGGACGGCACCGGCCGGCTGGCCTGGGCCGGGGGCGTGGCCGAGGGGATGCTGTATCTGGGCGCGCAGATCCTGCGCAGCGGGCCCATCGCGGCCTGCCCGGAGCGGGTGTTTTCCCTGCATGGCATCTGGTCGGAGATGATCGCAGCGGGGCGGGCCTTTGGCCTGGTCTACGACGGCGACTGGTGCGATGTCGGCAGCCCCGACGGCCTGGCCGAGGCCGAGGCGATGCTGGGCGAGGGGCCCGGCTGATGTTCACCGGCCCCGGCCCTCGCGTCTTTGGTCTGCCGCCCGGCGTGGATTTCCCGGCCGAACTGGTGCGCGGCCTCTGCGACCGCCTGGCCGGCCAGCCGCCCGAGCGGATGGCGCGGGTGACGGTCTATCTGAACACGGCGCGGCTGCGGCGGCGGGTGGTGCAATGCCTGCAGGCGCGCGGCGCAGTGCTGATGCCGCGGCTGCGGTTGGTCGAGGATCTGGCCGCCGACCCGCTTTTGACCGGGCCGGGGGTGTCGGTCTCGTCGCTGGGGCGTCGGCTGGAACTGGCGGTTCTGATCGACCGGCTGCTGACAGCAGACCCCAGCCTTGCGCCGCGCAGCGCGCTGTTCGACCTGGCCGACAGCCTGGCCGCCCTGATGGACGAGATGCAGGGCGAAGGCGTTCCGCCCGAGCGGGTGGCCGGGCTGGACCTGACCGACCATTCGGCGCATTGGGCGCGGGCGCAGCGCTTTCTGGGCCTGGCCGCCGCCTGTTTCGCCGACGAGACGCGGCGCGACACCCAGGCCCGGCTGCGCCTGGCGGTGGCGGCGCAGGCCGCGCTGTGGGAGCGGGATCCGCCCGGGGATCCGGTGATCCTGGCCGGGTCGACCGGCTCTCGCGGGACGACGGCGCTCTTGATGCGGGCGGTGGCGCGGCTGCCGCAGGGGGCGGTGGTGCTGCCGGGGCACGACTATGACCTGCCGGCGGCGGTCTGGGCCGCGATGGACGACGCCCTGACGCATGAGGCGCATCCGCAATACCGCCTGGGCCATCTGCTGGCCGGGCTGGACCTGCCGCCCGACCGGCTGCCACGCTGGACCGCGGCGCCGGCGCCTTCGGCCGCGCGCAACCGGCTGGTGTCGCTGTCGCTGCGGCCCGCGCCGGTGACCGACCAGTGGCTGGCCGAAGGGGCGGATCTGGGCGACCTTGTCGCGGCGACACAGGGTCTGAGCCTGGTCGAGGCCCCCTCGCCCCGGCACGAGGCGATGGCGATCGCCCTGTGCCTGCGGGGCGCGGTCGAACAGGGCCTGCGCGCCTGCCTGATCTCGCCCGACCGCATGCTGACCCGGCGGGTGGCCGCCGCGCTGGACCGCTGGGGGCTGCGGCCCGACGATTCCGCCGGCCAGCCGTTGCAGCAGACCGCCCCGGGGCGGCTGTTGCGGCTGGTGGCGCAGGGGCTGGGGCGGGCCTTGTCGGTGGACCAGCTGCTGGCGCTGCTGAAGCATCCGATGACGCATTCCGGCGCCGACCGCGGGCCGCACCAGCTGTTGACGCAGGCGCTGGAGCTGCACCTGCGGCGGCGCGGTCCGGCCTTTCCGGGGGCGGATTTCCTGCGCAGCTGGGCCGCGGCGCAAAAGGCCGAGGGCGCCGCCCCCTGGGGCGAGGCCATCGCCGCGGTGCTGCAGCAGATGGCCGAGACCACCGCCGGCCCGCTGCCCGACCTGGCCCGCCAGCACCGCCAGCTGGCCGAGCGGCTGGCCCGCGGCAGCGGCCCCGAGGGCACCTTCGGCGTGTTGTGGGAGCGCGAGGCCGGCGAAGAGGCCCGCGCCGCGATGCTGGAACTGGA
>JAGPCN010000264.1 GCA_018058035.1 Fuscovulum sp. | reverse complement strand
GTCGGTGGACAATGAGCGCAATGCGATTGCCATCCGCATGGAGGACGGCCGCCAGATCGCCGTGGTGCAGATTGCCGGGCTGGTGGCGCGGCGGATCATGTGGTGGGTCAAGCCGGGTGACAGCCTGCGGACGGGCGAGCGGTTCGGGCTGATCCGGTTCGGGTCACGCCTGGACGTCTACCTGCCCGAAGGCGTGCCGCCGCAGGTTGCCCTGGGGCAGACGATGATCGCGGGCGAATCGGTGATCGCGCTGATCGGACAGGACGCCCCGGCCCGCGCCGCGAGGACCGAGTGATGGCCCGCCCTCTGCGCGAGGACGGCGATACCGGACCTGACCCGCAGATGCACTTGCTGAAGCTCTTGCCGAACCTGGTGTCGATCCTGGCGCTGTGTTCGGGGCTGACCGCGATCCGCTTCGCCTTCGCCGGCAACATCTCGGTCGCGGTGTTCCTGATCGCGCTGGCGGCGGCGCTGGACGGGTTGGACGGCCGCCTGGCCCGGATGCTGAAATCCGAAAGCGCGATTGGCGCCGAGCTGGACAGTTTGTGCGATTTTGTCAATTTCGGCGTGGTTCCGGGGCTGGTCCTGTACCTTTGGGGCCTGAGAAGTGAAATCAACATCGGCTGGATCGCGGTGCTGGTCTATGCTGTCTGCTGCATGTTGCGGCTGGCGCGGTTCAACGTCGGCAACCGCAAGGCGGACCCGGCCGAGAAGACCACCTTCATCGGCGTGCCCTCGCCCGCCGGCGCGATGCTGGCGCTGTTCCCGATCTATGTCGGCAATGTCACCGACCTGCGCCTGCCGGCGCTGGTGGTCGCGGTCTGGATGGTCGCCGTCGGCGCGCTGATGATCAGCCGCGTCCGCACCCCCAGCCTGAAGCGCGCCACGGTGGCGGCCTCGTACGCCAGCTATGTGCTGGTGGCGGCGGTGGCGGTCGTGGCTTCGCTGATCACCTACCCCTGGGCGACGATGCTGATCCTGTCGCTGGCCTACCTGGGGGCGGTGCTGTTCCTGGCGGTCTCGGGCCTGCGCAAGCCGGGCTGACCGGTCTGCGGCGGCTTGCCTGCGGGCGGGCTTGGCCCTAGCCTTGCCAGCGGCAGGAAAAGGAAAGGGATCACCATGCAGACCGTCCGTTGGGGCATCCTGGGCGCGGCCCGCTTTGCGCGCGAGCACATGGCCCCCGCGATCCACGCAGCCAAGGGCGCCGAACTGGCCGCCCTGGCCACCTCAAGCGCCGAAAAGGCCAGCGGTTTCCAAGACTTCTGCCCCGGGCTTAAGGTGCATTCCAGCTATGAGGCGCTGCTGGCCGACCCGTCGATCGACGCGGTCTACATCCCGCTGCCGAACCACATGCACGTCGAATGGACGCTGAAGGCGCTGCAAGCGGGCAAGCATGTGCTGACCGAAAAGCCCATCGCGCTGCGGGCGGGCGAGATCGACCAGATCATCGCGGAACGCGACCGCACCGGCCTTCTGGCGGCCGAGGCCTACATGATCGTCCACCACCCGCAATGGCAGCGCGCGAAGGAATGGCTCGAGGCGGGCGAGATCGGCACCCTGCGCCACGTCGACGCGGCGTTTTCGTTCCACCTGACCGACATGGAGAACATCCGCAACCGCCCCGACACCGGCGGCGGGTCCTTGCGCGACATCGGGGTCTATACCTTCGGCTCGGCCCGCTTCGTGACGGGCGCCGAGGCCGAGGCGGTGGACTCGCGGCTGATTCGGGAAAACGGCATCGACACCTTCGCGCTGGTCTTCGGCACCATGGCCGGGAACGGCCGGCGGTTCACCTATCACTCGATGACCTCGATGCGGCTTTACAACCGGCAGGTGGTGACGTTCCAGGGCGACAAGGGCATGATCCGGGTCGAGGGCGGGCCGTTCAACGCCAACGTCAACGACCTGGCGAAAGCCGAACTGCATGTGCAGGGCAACCGCGTGATCACCGACCGCTTCCCCACCGCCAACCATTACGTCCTGCAGGTCGAAGCCTTCGGGCGCAGCATCCGCGAGGGGGCGCCCTATCCCTGCCCGCTGGAATTCGTGCAGGGCACGCAAAGGATGATGGACATGGCCTATGACCGGGCCGTGGACATCCAGCCCTGAGCCCGGCCCGCGGGCGCCTGATCCCGATCAAGGCCCGCGCCGCCGGTTCGTGACAGCATGATTTCGAACCGCAGAAAGGACCCGACCATGAAACCGATCACCACGCTTGTCGTTCTGGCCGCCGAAAAGGAACTGCGTCTGCTGCGTCACGCCGGGACGGGCAAGGGCCTTGACGAAGTGGTCCACCGCCACGCCTCGGGCTATCCCGACCAGGATGTCGAATACACCGACCGCGCGCCGCGCAGCCACGGCGGGGCCGCCCGTTTCGGCCATGGCGAGCGCGGCGATGAAGAGGATGCCGAGATGGCCCGCTTTGCCGCCCGGGTTCTGGACGAAACCGCCCGCGAATGGGCCGGCGGCACCTATGCGCGCATCGTCCTGGCCGCCAGCCCCCGGTTGCTCGGCCACCTGCGCGACCACATGCCGGCGGCGCTGAAGGCGCATGTGGTGGCCGAACTGGACAAGGACCTGGTCAAGATCCCGCTGGCCGACCTGCCCGACCACCTGGGCGCGGTGCTGGCGGTCTGACCGGGGTCAGGCCTCCATCGCCTCCAGCTCGTCGATGAAGCCCGCGATCATCGACAGGCCCTTGTCCCAGAACGCCGGGTCGCTGAGGTCCAGGCCGAACGGGGCCAGCAACTCCTTGTGGTGCTTGGACCCGCCGGCCTTCAGCATCTCGAAGTACTTGGCCTGGAAATCCGGCAAGCCCCCTTCGTAGGCGGCATAAAGCGCGTTCACCAGCCCGTCGCCGAAGGCATAGGCATAGACGTAGAACGGCGAATGCACGAAGTGCGGGATATAGGCCCAGAAGGTCTCGTACCCGTCCATGAAGTCGAAGGCGTCTCCCAGCGACTGCGCCTGAACGCTCATCCACAGGGCGTTGATGTCGTCGGGGGTCAGCTCGCCCTCGGCCCGGGCGGCGTGCAGCTTGCATTCGAAATCGTAGAACGCGATCTGGCGGACGACGGTGTTGATCATGTCCTCGACCTTGCCGGCCAGCAGGGTCTTCTTCTCGGCCGGGGTCCTGGCCTCGGCCAGCAGGCGGCGGAAGGTCAGCATCTCGCCAAAGACGCTTGCCGTCTCGGCCAGGGTCAGCGGGGTTGCCGACAAGAGCTCGCCCTGGCCGGCGGCCAGAACCTGGTGGACGCCGTGGCCCAGTTCGTGCGCCAGGGTCATCACGTCGCGCGGCTTGCCCAGGTAGTTCAGCATCACATAGGGATGCACGGTGGTCACGGTGGGGTGCGCAAAGGCACCGGGCGCCTTGCCGGCCTTGACGCCCGCGTCGATCCAGCCGCGCGCGAAGAAGGGCCTGGCGATTTCGGCCATTTCCGGGGCAAAGGCGGCATAGGCGCCCATCACGGTGGCCTCCGCCTCGGCCCAGTCGACGGTCTTCGGCGGCTCAAGGTTCAGCGGCGCGTTGCGGTCCCAGACCTGCAGCCGCTCCAGCCCCAGCCATTTCGCCTTCAGCCGGTAATAGCGGTGCGACAGCTTCGGATAGGCCGCCACCACGGCATTGCGCAGCGCCTCGACCACCTCGGGTTCGACATGGTTCGACAGGTGGCGGGCATGCTGGGGCGAGGGCATCTTGCGCCAGCGGTCGTGAATTTCCTTTTCCTTGGCCAGCGTGTTGTGGACCCGGGCGAACAGCTTGACCTGGCGGCCAAAGCCCTCGGCCAGCGCCCGCGCGCCGGCCTCGCGCCGGGTGCGGTCGGCGTCGGTCAGAAGGTTCAGCGTGGCTTCCAGGTTCAGCGGCTCGGCCTCGCCCGCGGGGGTGAACATCATCCCCGCCAGAGTCTCGTCGAAGAGCTTGTTCCAGGCGCTGGCGCCGACCACAGATTCATCGTGCAGGAACCGCTCCAGCTCGTCCGACAGCTGGTGCGGCCGCATCGCGCGCAGCCGGTCGAAGACCGGCTTGTAGCGCGCAAGGTCCGCGTTCGCGGCCAGAAGACCGGCCAGGTGCGCATCCTCCAGCCGGTTGAACTCCAGGCTCCAGAACACCAGCGGCGTGGTGGCATCGGTCACCCGGCCCTCGGCATCGGCCATGAACTTGGCGCGCTCGCTGTCCATGGTGTTCTGATAATAGCGCAGGCCCGCGAAGGACATCAGCCGCCCGGCGGTGATGTCGATCCGCTCGTACGCCTGCACCGCCCGCAAAAGGCCCGCCGCATCCAGCCCCGCCAGCTTGCCCTCGTAGGCGGCGGCGAAATCGGCACAGGCCGTCTCCAGCCAGGTCATGTCGCGGGCAAACTCCGGCGCATCGGGGCCGGAATACAGATCCGACAGGTCCCATTCCGGCAATTTGCCAAAGCCGCCGCCGCTGGCATTGGCGTCGAAGACGGGGCGGGACAGGGGCAGGGTCATCGGAAAGGTCCTCACATGGCTTGCCGGTCATCTAGGCGTTCCCCGGCCCCCGCCGCAACCCTCAGCCCTTTCATCTGTCCTCAAATATCCCGAGGGGTCCGGGTTGCTGGCCCCCCGGCCGCCGCCAGCAACCCGCGCAACGCCTCCAGCGTGTCGATTTCCGTCACCGGCTTGTCCTGCCGCCAGCGCGCGATCCGCGGAAATCGCAGCGCGATGCCCGACTTGTGGCGCGGGCTGGCCTGGATGCCCTCGAAGGCGATCTCGAACACCAGTTCCGGCGGCACCCGGCGCACGGGGCCGAACCGCTCCAGCGTGTGGGCCTGAACCCAGGCGGTGATCCTGGCGAATTCTGCATCGGTCAGGCCGGAATAGGCCTTGGCAAAGGGCACCAGCGCGTCACCGTCGCGGACCGCAAAGGTGAAGTCGGTGTACAGCCCGGCCCGCCGGCCGTGGCCTCCTTGCGCATAGATCATCACCGCATCGACGGTGAAGGGGTCCAGCTTCCACTTCCACCAGTCGCCGCGCCGGCGGCCGCCGGCATAGGCGCTGGCGGCGCGCTTCAGCATCAGCCCCTCGGCCCCCAGGTCGCGGGCACCGGCGCGCAGCGCCGCCAGTCCGTCCCAATCGGCACCTTCCAGCAGAGGAGGGGCCAGCAACGGAGAGGCCGCCAGCGGCAGCCCCGCCGGCAGCGCGGACAACAGCGCCTCAAGCCGGGCGCGGCGGGTGGCCAGCGGCAAGGCCCGCAGGTCCTCGCCGCCCGCCTCCAGCAGGTCATAGGCCAGGAACCGGGCCGGCGCCGCGCGCAGCACCGTTTTCGGCACCGTCTTGCGGCCGATCCGGGTTTGCAGCGCGGCAAAGGGCAGCGGTCGCGCAGCGCCCGGCGCCCAGGCCAGCACCTCGCCATCCAGCACGGTGCCGGCAGGCAGGGCATCGCGCAGCGGTCCAAGGTCGGGAAAGCGGTCGGTCACCAGCTCTTCGCCGCGGCTCCACAAGGCAAAGGCGCCGGGGCGGGCGACCAGCTGGCCGCGGATGCCATCCCATTTCCATTCCGCCAGCCAGTCGGCCGCGTCACCCAAGGCTTCCACCCCGCCCTCCAGCGCCGAGGCCAGCGCAAAGGGATAGGGCCGCGCGTCGCCCTCCTGCCCCTGGTGCCCGCGGCCCGCCACCAGGTCGGCAAACCCGGTGGCGGCAGGGTCCCAGTCGCCCATCAGGCGATGCGCCAGCTGCGCCTCGTCCTGGCCCGTCGCGCGCGCCAGCGCCCGCGTC
>JAGPCN010000263.1 GCA_018058035.1 Fuscovulum sp. | reverse complement strand
CCGCAGAGTATTTTGGATAGGGCATTGTGGTTGGGTGCGGTTAGGGGTGGTGCCGACTGAGGGGAGTCGGGGTGATCACCGACTTACGCTTGCCGTGGAGGTTCGTCGGGGCGAATCCGACCTATGGGCGGCTAGTGACCATGTCATGGTGCGACAGTGAGCGGTCACTTGTCCACGCCTTTAAATCAGTCAAGGCATTCCGGTACTTGAACCTTGATCGCGTGCACTAGCGATTCTAAACGGTCCCACGCTCTAGAACCGAGGTCATTTGCTGTTTCCGACAAGTTCAAACTTCTTTGAAATTCGACATCAGAAACAATCCGATCATTTTTAAATCCAATGACTTCCTGCCCACCAAGGAGTGTAGGGGTCGTATTCTCCGCAATATACCGACGGAAAGCTTGAGCAGATTTCAGAAAGTCGTTGGTTAAGTCTTGAAGCCTCCTATTCTGAAATTCAAGCTTCTCAGTCTTGAAACGGTGAAGGACATCGTCAAGTAACTGGACATAACGATAGTCTATGAACCCATGCATGTCATGTTCGTCAAGCAGCACGCGAAACTCCTCACGATGGAGGTTCACTAGCTCCTTAGAAACGCGAATGTCGTTTGGGGAAGACTGACGAAAGACAACTTCTTCGCTTTGCTTCACTTCAGTAAGGAGCCAAGTCACGAATGCAACCGAAAACACGAAAATAGACTCTGCGCTTTCACTCCATTGGAAATCTTTTGGCCATAGAACCCAAAGCAGAGCACCAATTGCGGTTAGTCCTGCGCCGACTCTTGCAATGGTTTGTGTGTGTCTATACATCCAACTCCTCCACAAACCTAGCATTCTCCTGGATGTACTGAAACCGCAGTTCCGGCTTCTTGCCCATCAGCCGCTCGACCAGATCGCTCGTATCCCCCGGTTCCTCCTCGTCAATCGACACCCGGATCAGTTTCCGCGTCTCGGGGTTCATCGTGGTGTCCTTGAGGTCCTTGGCGTCCATCTCTCCCAGACCCTTGAACCGCTGGACGTCGATTTTCCCTTTGCCGCCCAGGCCCTTGGCCAGCCATTCCTCTTTCTCGGCGTCATCGGCCACATAAAGCCGCCTGGCCCCTTGGGTCAGGCGATACAACGGCGGGCAGGCCAGGTACAAATGGCCCTTGTCGATCAGCGGGCGCATCTGGGTGAAGAAGAAGGTCATCAGGAGCGACGCGATATGGGCGCCGTCGACGTCGGCGTCGGTCATGATGATGATCTTGTCATAGCGCAGGTCGTCGACGCGGAACTTGGTGCCCATGGACACGCCCAAAGCCTCGCAGATGTCGCGGATTTCCGAGTTGTCGTTCAGCTTGGCCGAGGCCGCGCCGAGGACGTTCAGGATTTTCCCCTTCAGCGGCAGAAGCGCCTGATAGGTGCGGTCGCGGGCGCCCTTGGCGGAACCGCCGGCGGAGTCGCCTTCGACGATGAAGAGTTCCGTCCCGCGGCGGTCGGAGTTCGAGCAATCGACCAGCTTGCCGGGCAGGCGGAGTTTCTTCGTCGCGGTCTTGCGCTGGGTTTCCTTTTCCTGCCGGCGGCGCAGGCGTTCTTCGGCGCGCAGCACCAGGAAATCCAGGATCGCGCCGGCCGATTTCGGGTCGGCGGCCAGCCAGGTGTCGAAATGGTCGCGGACGGCGTTTTCAACCCAGCGGGCGGCCTCTTCGGTGGAAAGCCGGTCCTTGGTCTGGCCGACGAAAGAGGGTTCGCGGATGAAGACGGAAATCAGCGCGCAGCCGCCGGTCAGCATGTCGTCGCGGGTGATCTGGTCGGCCTTGCGGTTCTTGACGCGCTCGCCATAGGCCTTGATGCCTTTCAGGATCGCGGCCCAGAAGCCTGCCTCATGCGTGCCGCCTTCGGGGGTGGGGACGGTGTTGCAGTAGCTGTGGATGAAGCCGTCCTGCACCGGGGTCCAGTTGATCGCCCATTCGACCGATCCGGGGACCTGGTATTTCTCCTCGAAGGAAACGCGGCCCGAGAACGGGCGGTCGGCGTAGGTGGTGGCCTTGGCCAGGGTGTCGGAGAGGTAGTCGGCCAGCCCGCCGGGGAAGTGGAAGGTGGCCTCTTGCGGCATGTCGCCATCGGGCAGGGCGGATTTCCAGCGGATCTCGACGCCCGAGAACAGGTAGGCCTTGGACCGCGCCATCTTCATCACGCGGGCGGGTTTCAGGGCGAGCGAGCCGAAGATTTCCGGGTCGGGGTGGAAGGTGACGGTGGTGCCGCGGCGGTTGGGGGCGGGGCCGAGTTTCTGGATCGGGCCTTGGGGAATGCCGCGCGAAAAGGATTGTTCGTACAGTTCCTTGTTGCGGGCGACCTGCACGGTCAGCCGGTCGGAGAGCGCGTTGACGACCGAGGAGCCGACGCCGTTCAGGCCGCCGGAGGTGGAGTAGGCCTTGTTGGAGAACTTGCCCCCGGCGTGGAGGACGCAAAGGATGACCTCCAGCGCGGATTTGCCGGGGAATTTCGGATGCGGATCGACGGGCATGCCGCGGCCGTTGTCGCGGATGGTGATCGACCCGTCGGCGTGAAGCTCGACCTCGATCCGGTTGGCGTGGCCGGCCACGGCCTCGTCCATCGCGTTGTCCAGGATTTCGGCGACCAGGTGGTGCAGCGCGCGTTCATCAGTGCCGCCGATATACATGCCGGGCCGCTTGCGGACGGGCTCCAGCCCCTCAAGCACCTCGATGGACGAGGCGTCGTAGGTCTGGCTTGCGCCGGAGAGGAGGTCGTTCGCCATGGCTCTGCTTTCTTGTTCTGCGGCGCAGGCATTAGATCATCCCTGCGGGGTAAGGCGCAAGATGTGGGGGGGCCGTGCGGGCCGGTCAGGCCGGCGTGTCGAGAGCCGTCCGCAGATAGTCGCGCCGGGCCTGGATCGACGGGCGGTCGGTGTCGCTGGCAGAGGCGAGGCAGGCGTTGATCTGCGGGCGCAGGCGCGGGTCATGCCGGTGGGCGATCAGGCCATCAAGCGCGGTCCGGCGCACGACGGCGGCGCGGTCCTGCAGCGCCAGGGTCAGGACGGGCAGGGGGGCGGCAGCCATCGACAGCGGGCGGGTGCCGAAGTCGGGGGCCAGCCGATAGCGCCCGAGGGATTTGTCGATCCAGACCTTGCGCGAAGTCCCGAGGGGCCAATGAACCCTGCCGGTGCTAAGGCTGTCGGTCGCCCGTGCCCGCAGCATCGGGTGGGTTGCGGCGCTGGCGATGCGGGGCAGGTGGCGGTCGAACCGGGGGTCGCGCGCCAGGGCCTGATAGATCGGCCCGCTGCCGCCCGCCGCCTGGGTCGACAGCTGGTCCAGAAGGGCCAGGGTCAGCGCATCGTCGTCCAGGGTGGCCGCGACAAGGCGGTCGTAGCCGCCCTGCCAGCGTCGCCACCTTGCGCCGTTCAGAAGCACGATCCAGAGCGCAGGCACCAGGATGGCGGGTGGCGTGGCCGGAAACCAGCGGGCGAAGGCCGCCTCGGCGGCCAAGCGCACCTCGGCCGACCAGTCGTTCAGGCGTTCAAGCAGGCCATAGGCGACGACGGGCAGCCGGATTGGCCCGGACAGGGCGTGAACGGCGGCTTCGCGCAGAAAGCCGTCGCCGTGGAACACGAGGACCTGCGCCAGGGCGGGGGTTTCGGCCAGTTGCGCAAGCTCGGCCGCGCGTTTTTCGGGGTCCGGCGTTCCGTAGGGGTTCCATCCGCCGCGGTGATGAAGAAGGAACCGCGACCGCAGGGCATCGGCGACGGCGGGAAAGCCGGCCGGATCGGCCTGGCTGCGCAGAAAGTCAAGCATGTCCCGATCTTGTGCCATGGACGAGGCGGCCTTTTCGCGAAAACGCCCGGACCTGTCTGTTGCGGGGCGTTCAGGCCGGTTCGGCCAGCCGCGCCTGCCACATCTTCTGGAACGCCGGGCGGGCCTGGCAGGTCTCGATCCAGGCCTTGACGGCCGGAAACTCGGCCAGCAGCGAGGGATGCGCCTGGGCGTAGCGCACGCATTCGGCGCAGGCGATGTCGGCGGCGGTAAAGCGTCCGCCGACCAGGAAGGGCGTGGCAGACAGGTGCGCCTGAAGCCGGGCCAGCGGGCGGCGCAGCTTTTCGGCGGCGATGGCGACGATGCCCGCGCCTTCCGCCGTCGCGGCGGCGCCGTTCGCCATGGCAAAGGTGATCTCCAGCGCCGGCGTCTCGATCGAGGTGGCGGCGAACAGCGCCCAGTTCTCCATCTGCGACAGTTCCGAGTCAGAGGCGGGGCCGAAGCTGCCGCCATGGCGCCGCGCGATGTGCAGGGTGATCGCCAGCGACTCGGTCAACAATAGGTCGCCCTCGGTCATCGCCGGGATCTGGCCCATCGGGTTCACCGCCAGGAAGGCGGCCGAGGCGGTGTTCAGGGGCGCATCCGGCGCGGCGGCATCGGGCAGCCGGTAGGCCTGGATCACCGGCACATGGGTAAAGGGCGCGCCGCATTCGGCCAAAAGCCAAAGCGGGCGCGAGGCGCGGCTGCGGTAGACGCCGTAAAGGGTCAGCATGGGCAAGGCTCCGGGGTTCGGGGCGAATTCTGACGCAGAATTCGCGCAACGCTGGCGGAAGGCAACCGGAATCCTGCCAAATTCCTTGCACCGTTCCGCCGTTTCGCCATGTAGAATGCCGCCATGACCGACCATCCGCAGACGCCAAGGACGGCGCAGTTCGCCGACCGAGACCACCGGGCCGAGATCGTCGACCGTCTTTACGACGTCGCGATGGATCCGATCCGGCTGGAGCAACTGCTCGAGGTCTGGGAGGACCGCGCAGCCCCCCTGCGCGTCGGCCCGGTCGAAAGCGCCATCCCGCTGGACGACCCCGAGATCGAGGCGCACATGCAGCGCGCGACGGTGTTCCTGGACCGCTATGACGCCAGCGCGCAGCACGGCCACCGCACGGTGCTGGAGGAAATCCCGCGCTCGGCCGCTTTCCTGTCGGACGGCGGCGCGACCATCGCCGACTGCAACCGCCCGGCGCAGGTGGCCTTTGGCATCGCCCCCGGCGGCCCCTATGCCAAACTGCCCTTCGAGGCGGAAGACCGCGACCTGCTGGCCGGGGTGATCCGCAAGGTTGCGGGCGGGCGGGCGGAAAAGGTGGTGACGCTGCGCATCCGCTCGGTGGTGACCGGCAGCCCGGTGATCGTGCGCGTCAGCCGGGTCGACAGCGGCGCGCCGCCGGCGCTGGCGCTGGTGCTGTCGACCGAACTGGTCTGGCCCGAAGGCTTTGAACAGACGGTGCAAGAGGCCTTCGGCCTGACCCCGGCCGAGGTCGAGATCGTGCGCGGCATCACCCTGGGCCTGCCGGTCAAGGACATCGCCGAAGCGCGCGGCCGGTCGGCCGAGACGGTGCGCACGCAGCTGCGCAGCATCCTGGCCAAGACCGAAACGCACAGCCAGTCCGAGTTGGTGCGCGTGGTGCTGGGGCTGATGGACGTGGCGCTGATCCCGACCGGGCGGCCGGGCGGATCGGTGCCGCACGGCGGCCGGCTGGAGCCGCGCGAGCTGCGCGAGATCCGCATGGGCGACGGGCGGCGCCTGACCTGGATCGAATTCGGCAACCCCAAGGGCCAGCCGGTGCTGTACATGCACCTGGATTACGGCCTGATCCGCTGGCCCGCCCAGGCCGAGCGGCACGCCGCCCTGCGCAAGCTGCGCGTGGTCGTGCCGGTGCGCGCGGGCTATGGCCGCACCGACCTGCATGCCAAAGGCTCCGACCATACCCAGGCGGTAACCGAG
>JAGPCN010000262.1 GCA_018058035.1 Fuscovulum sp. | reverse complement strand
CTGGCCGCCGATTTCATCGGCGTCTTGCGCGCCTTGCAGGCGCGGGTGGCGGCCGAGGGGCCGTTCGACGGCGACTATGACGTGGCCTATACCACGCTGCATGCCGGCAAGATGCAGGGCGGCGTGCAGGTCAACATCGTGCCCAACGCGGCCACGGTGGATTTCGAGATCCGCTCGCTGGCGGGCGTGGATGTCGAGGCGCTGATCGCCGAATTGCGGGCGGGGGCCGAGGCGGTGGTGGCGCCCCTGCGCGGGGCGTTTCCCGAGGCGGCGATCACGGTCGAGCGGCTGTGGGACTATCCGGGCCTTGGCACCGCGCCGGACTCGGCGGTGGTGGCCTTTGTCAAGGGACTGACCGGGGGGAACGGCACGATCAAGGTGGCCTTCGGCACCGAGGGCGGGCTATTCGATGCGCGTCTTGGGGTGCCCACGGTCGTCTGCGGCCCGGGGTCGATGGCGCAGGGGCACAAGCCGGACGAGTTTGTCAGCCTGGAGCAGATCGCGCGCTGCGAGGCGATGCTTGACGGGCTGGTGGCGCGCCTGGGGTCGCCGCTGTAAGGCAAATGGCGCCTTCGGCGAGGTCTTTTGTCTCGTCGGCGCGCGTGCCGCGCTTCTCCTCGGTCGTTGGGGGCGCTTCGCCCCCCAAACCCCCCGAGAGTATTTCGCAAAGAGCAAGGCTTGGGTGCCGGTTTGGGGGCGGCGCTGGCGCGCTGGCTGGCGAGGGGTTAGAAGGCTGGCATGGCTGTGACCCTGACCTCTCTGTCCGACCTTGCCCGCCTGGGGTTCGACGACATCATCGACGTGCGTGCGCCGGCCGAGTTTGCCGATGACCACATTCCGGGGGCGATCAGCCTGCCGGTGCTGGATGACGCCGAGCGCGCGCGGGTGGGGACGATCTACAAGCAGGTGTCGCCCTTTACCGCCCGCAAGCTGGGGGCGGCGCTGGTGGCGCGCAATGCGGCGGCGCATCTGGAGGGGCCCCTGGCCGACAAGCCGGGGGGGTGGCGGCCGCTGGTCTATTGCTGGCGCGGCGGGCAGCGGTCGGGGTCCTTTGCGACGATCCTGGCGCAGATCGGCTGGCGGGTGGAGACCATTGCCGGGGGCTACAAGGCCTGGCGGGCGCTGGTGGTGGCGGCGGTCTATGACCGGCCTGTGGCCTCGCCGGTGGTGGTGCTGGATGGCAATACCGGGTCGGCCAAGACCGAGGTGTTGGCAGGGCTGGCGGCGCGGGGGGTGCAGGTGATCGACCTGGAGGGGATGGCGAACCATCGCGGGTCGTTGTTTGGGGCGATGGGGGGGCAGCCCAGCCAGCGGACCTTCGAGGCGCGGCTGGCGATGGCGCTGGAGGCGCTGGACCCGGGCCGCCCGGTGGTGGTGGAGGCGGAGAGTTCCAAGGTTGGCGACTGCCGGGTGCCGCCGGAGCTGTGGAAGGCGATGGCGGCGGCGCCACGGGTAGCGTTGCGGGTGTCGCGGGCAGCCCGGGCCGAGTATCTGGTGCGGGCCTATGGCGACCTGACGGCGGATCGCGGGCGGCTGGTAGGGGTGGTGGAGAAGCTGCGGGCGTCGCATGCGCGCGAGGTGATTGCCGACTGGGTGGCGCTGGCGGAGGCCGGGGACTTTGCCGCTCTGGCCGGCGGGCTGATGGAGCGGCACTATGACCCGCGCTATGAAAAGCACCGGGCGCGGATGGGTGGGGCGGTGGTGGAGGTCGAGGCCGGGTCGCTGTTGCCGCCGGAGATGCCGGGGCTGGTCGATCGGGTGGCCGAGGCCGTGCTGCGGGTGGCCCGGGGCGCTTCGGGGGGGTGACGACCGCAGGCGGCGACGCTGCCGGCTGTCGGGCCTGGCCCGGGGCGGGCGTCTTGCCTTACCTGCCCGGGCGATCCGTGCCAGACTGGACCCAGGCACCGAAGCGAGAGGGGAACCTGCGCCATGGCGACATTCGTCTATGGAATGAATGTATCGCTGGACGGCTATGTCGACCACGACCGCTTTGCGCCCGATGCGGTGCTGTTCCGGCACTGGATCGGGCAGGTCTCGGGGGCCTCGGGTGCGATCTATGGCCGCCGCATCTATCAGATCATGCAGTACTGGGACGAGGACCAGCCGGGATGGTCGGCCGATGAGCAGGAGTTTGCAGACGCCTGGAGGCGGTTGCCGAAATGGGTGGTGTCGCGGACGCTGGCGGCGGTGGGGCCGAATGCGACGCTGGTCGCAGGCGACGTCGAGGCCACCTTGCGCGGGCTGAAGGCGCGGCTGGGCGGCGAGGTGGACATCGCGGGCACGCTTTTGGCGCAGGACGTGGGCCGGTGGGGGCTGATCGACGAATACCGGCTGTATCTGCATCCGGTTGTCCTGGGGGGCGGCAAGCCGTTCTTTGCCGGTCCGCGCCCGCCGTTGCGGCTGCTGCAAAGCGAGCGGATCGGCGGGGAGGTTATCCGGCTGACCTATGGTGTTGCCTGAGGGGCGGGCCTGCGTGCCGTCCGGCCGGGGGCCGGTGCGGATCAGCGGGGCATCGCGATGAACTGGCCGGCGTGGATCAGGTCGGCAAGATGGTCGCTTTTGACCGGGCAGGCGATGCAGCGTTTGCCGTTCAGATGCCAGTTTTTGGCGCGGTAGTCGGGAAGCCAGGGCAGGACCGATGCCATTGCGCCGGTTGTCAGGGGGGCATCGGTGATTTCCATCGTCAGCGAAACCAGGGTGACGCCGGGGCCGAAGGTGGCCGCAAGGTCGGCCGGATCAACCGCGCGGACGGTATCGGGGCGGGTCACGTCATCGAAGGTGACCATCTGGGGATAGAGCGCGGTGGGGATGGCGGCCGGGCCGAGTGGGGGTGTCAGCCGGTGCACCGCGTTCAGCGGGGCCTCTTTCGGGAAGAAGACCGGAAAGGGCTTGAGGCCGTCGTCCAGCAGCACGAAGAGGAAGCGGCCGGGGGTGACCTCCAGCACCAGGCCCTCGCCACGCAGCCCGCTGGCTGCGCCGCGCGCCTCGGGCAGCAGGGCACGGGACCGGTCGATCAGGAGGCCCCGCTGCACGACGCTGGCGCGGGCTTCGCCTGCGGGCGTCAGGACGGTTGCGCTGATGCGCTGGTGCCAGAGGTGGGTCGGCTCTCGAAACCATGCCCAGAGGCCGCCCGCCAGCAGGAACAGGCAGAGAAGGGTGATGGCGTTGGCATGGCGCATTGGGGGGTGGACGCGAGTGGTTGCGGGGGGAGTCTGGGCTTTCAGAATGGCGGAGGCACGGCCCTGCGGGGTCAGTCGCGGACGGTGAGGAAGGGGGGGCCCGGTGTGATGGTGCCGATGCGGGCGGCCTGGGGGTAGCCTGCGGCGTGGAGTTGGCGCAGCAGGGGTTCGGCTTGCGGTGCGGGGACGGTGGCCAAAAGCGGGCCGCAGGTTTGCGGGTCTGACAGCAGCGTGGTCGCGGGGCCGGGGGGGGCGTCCATCGCCCAGGTGGTGGCGGCCAGGTTGGCGGGCAAGAGGCTGGAGCCGTGGCCGGCGGCGGCCAGCGCGATCGCGCCGGGGAGGTAGGGGATCTGGCTTAGGGCGATCTCGGCGGCGGTGCCGGAGGCCGCAAGGATCTCTAGCAGGTGGCCGGCCAGGCCAAAGCCGGTGACGTCGGTCATCGCGGTGGCCTGCGGGGCCAGGATCGCGGCGGCGGGGCCTTGCGCTTGCGCCATGGCAGCCAGGGTGGCGGCGACGGCTTCGCCGAGGATCAGGCCGGGCAGGCGGGCCAGGACCATTTCGGCGGCAAGGATGGTGCCGGTGCCGATGGGTTTCACCAGCAGGATGGCGTCGCCGGGCCTGGCGCCGGATTTGGCAATGGGGCGGGCGGTCAGCCCGGTGACGGTGAAGCCGATGGTCAGCTCATCTCCGGTGGAGGTATGGCCTCCGACGATGTCGGCCCCGGCGTCGCGCAGGACCTGCCCGGCGGAATGCAGGATCTCGGCCAGGCTGCGCGATTGCAGCGTTTCGGACAGGCGCGGCAGGGTGATCTGGGCCAGCGCGGCCTGCGGCGTGGCGCCCATGGCCCAGATGTCGCCAAGGGCGTGCAGGGCGGTCAGCCGGGCCATCAGCGCGGGGTCTTCGGTAAAGGCGCGCAGGTGGTCGGTGGTGATCGCCTGCACTTGCGGCCCATGGCGCAGCAGGGCGGCATCGTCGCCGGGGCCTGAAAGCGTATCGGGGTGCTGCGGCGCGGGCAGCGTGGCCAGCGCGGCAGTCAGGGCGGGCGCGCCGACCTTGGCGCCGCAGCCGCCGCAAAGCGGCTTGGCGCCGATCGCCTGTGCCAGGCCCTGGGCGGCATCGGCGGGCAGGGTGGGGGCCGGCATCGAGGGGAAATCCTCGAATTTCGCCATGAACTTGCGGTCGATCCGGTCCTTCAGCCGCCAAAGCCAGGCCCCACCCGAGCGCAGGCCGAACTTGTCGGCCACCGCGCCTTGGCCGCCGGTCGAGACCAGCTTGAGGTAGTCGCGCTGCGGGCAGTAGGGGCGCAGGGGCCTGCCCGAAAGGCTGGCCTTCAGGTTGTGCAGCAGGATCGGGGCCTGGCGGACGGCAAAGACCCCGGCCTTGGGGCGCGGGGCATGCGCCATGTGGGCGCAATCGCCGGCGGCAAAGATGGCGGGGTCCGAGGTTTGCAGCGTGGGCGCGACGGTCAGGAAGCCCTGGTGGGTGGCCAGGCCGGTCTCGGCCAACCAGGGCTGCGGGCGGGTGCCGGCGACCGAGAGGGTGAAGTCGGACGCGATCGTCTCGCCGGTCGACAGGGTGACGCTGGCGGAGCCGATGGCGGTGGCGGTGGTGCCGGGGCAGAAGGCGATCCCGGCAGTTTCGGCGTGGCGCAGCAGGGTGGCGCGGGCGGCGGCGCCGATGTTGGGCAGAAGGGTCGCCTCACGCTCCAGCACGGTGATCTGCGGGTTTGCCCCCTGCGCCCGCAGCCGGTGGGCCGAGGCCAGCGCCAGTTCCACCCCGCCGACGCCGGCGCCGATCAGGACCAGACGGGGGGTCGGCAGGCGGCGGGCGACAAAGGCCTCCCACGCTTCGGCGTAATGTCCGAGGGGTTTGGCGGCAACGGCGTGGTCGGCGGAACCGGATATCTCGGGCAGGTCCGATCCGATGCCGATGTCGATCGAGGCGACGTCGAACGGGAGCGGCGGGCGGTCGGCCAACAGAACGGTGTGGGCGGCCAGGTCCAGGCCGGTGGCGCGCGACAGGATCACCCGCGCCCCGGCAAAGCGGGCCAGGCGGACCAGGTCGACCATGATCTGGTCGCGGCGGTAATGGCCGGCGATCAGGCCGGGCAGCATGCCGGTATAGGGCGCCGCGGGGCCAGGGTTGATGACGGTGATCCTTGTGCCGGGCTGCGGGTCCATCGCCCACATCCGCAGCACCAAGGCATGGGCATGGCCGCCGCCGACCAGCACCAGGTCGCGCACCAGGGGAAGGGGAGGGGTCATCCGCATGGCTCTGCCATAGCCCTTGCGGCGGAAAATGGCGAGGGGGCCGCCCTTGACCGCCGCCAGCGGCTGCGGAATGGTCGCCCGAAGATGAGCCAGCGCAGCCGCATCCGCATCGAGCAAAGCCAGCGCCTGTCGCTGAACACGCGGCTTGTCGCCTCGATCCGGCTGATCGCCAGCGACTCGCCGGGCCTCAGCCGGTTCCTTGAAGATGCGGCGGCGGCCAACCCGCAACTGGTGGTCGAGCCGGCGCCGCAGGGCGACTGGCTGCCGCGCTGGACCACCGCCTTTGCCCGGATGGGCGGCA
>JAGPCN010000261.1 GCA_018058035.1 Fuscovulum sp. | reverse complement strand
ACGTTGCGGATGCTGCCCCTGGATGCCTTCAGCAGGGCCGCCTTCAGGTCCGGGCCGAGGGTCAGGCCCCGGGCATAGATGCGCGACAGATGGTCGACGTCCGAGGCGCTGGCCGGCTCCATGCCGAACGGACGCAGCCGTGCCTCGACTGCAATCTGGTCGACCGACAGTTCGGTGATATCGGGAAGAAGGTTCATTTCGGGAGGGGGGCTTTCGTCATGGTGTAGGTCCAGCGCGGGCTCTTGGTGGCGGGATCAACCTCGCGGACGCAGGTGATCTCGGCCCCGAGGTCGCGCAGCTCGGCAACGCAGGCGTTCACGGCCATCACCCCCGCCTTGCGGACGATGTCGCGCGTCGTCCGAGGCCGACCGCCCGACAGGACGGCCAGCACCCGGCGAAGGCGCGGGCTGGTCAGCGTGGCAGAATGGATGCGGCCGCGCGCGCCCATCAGGCGGCCCTCCGCGGGCGGCTCGCGGCCGACTTGAACGGATCGGGCGCCACGTCGCGGTGGCGGCAAGGGTCGCACAGGCGGTTGTGAATGCCCTCGGACTGGAACTCTTGTCCGCAGCACATGCACGGCCGCTTCATGCGCTTGGCCTTCGCATCGGCCTCTGCGCGCAGCGTCTCCAGCTTTTCCGTCGCATTCTGCCGGCAGCCGTAGAAGCCGGTCAGCGGTCTGCCCCAGGCGTCGACCACGGCGAAGCCGCGGCCGTTGAAGTACAGCACCTGCGGCCGTCCCGAGGGCTTCGGGTTGTTGTTCGCGTCGCCCATCACGCGCGCTCCTTCCGGGAAAGGAGCAGGGTGATCCGCCCGGTATCATTCACCTCGCTCAGCTGCTCCATCGCCGCGAACATGTCGTCCACCGCGCGGGCGTAGTCGGCGGTCGCCCGGTCGCGTTCGGTCTGCGGCTGGTGGCGATTCCGGCGAACGTCGTTCGCCACGTGGACGCGACGGTGGGCCGCGATCAGGTCGTTCCACGCTTGGGGAACATGGGCCATGTCAGAAGCCCCCCATCGCGCAGCGGCGCTCGATGGCGTCCATTTGGGACTTCGCGGACTCGTCGCCGCAGATCATCACCACCAGGGCATCGGCGGCCTTGGAGTGCGCCTCCCACATCTCGTCCGCCTGGCCGAGATAGCTCTCACGGCGGCTGATCTCCGCGACCGAGGACAATTCGCACATCTGGGCGGCGATCTTGTCCGCATGCGCCATGATGTCGGCCGCCTTCCGGATCATCCGGACGCGCTCTGCCGGCGTCGGGCGAACGTCAGCCTCGGCCATCTCGCCGATCTGCCGGAGCAGGTCGGAGAGCGCATCGGCAATCATCTCGGGCGTCGGGGTGTCCATCACCGAACCCCCGCTTCGTTCAGGGCCAGCGGGCTCAGGGCGAGGGCAAACAACACGACCAGCCCCAGAACATGCCCGGCAGGGCTGTCCTCGAACCGGCCGAGCGCAATCACGATGCGCGTCAGCATGGGGATATCTCCGGGGAGAGAGGAGGGGGGAACGGGGTGGAAAGCGCCGGGCATCAGGCTGCCCTCCGGCGGCGGGCACGTTTGGCAGTGGCGGCGCCGGTCGCCTGATCCAGCTTTGCCCAGTATCGTTGCAGGCCGCTCACGCTGACCCGAAGACCGAACCGGCGATCTGCCGCTTCGACGCACTGGCTCAGGGTCATCTGGCGATGGCACTGCGTGAAGAACGTCCGCAGTTCGAAGTTCGACCACCACCAGGGGCGCAGTCCGCTGGTCCAGACCGGAAGGTGGGTCGCATCCCGCGCCAGCGCTGGCATGTCAGCCAGTGCCTGCATCTGATCGCGCACCTGAATGGCGCGGTCGGCGGCGCGGGCGAAGGGGTCCTTGCCCGACGACGCGGCAACGCTTTCGATCTGGCCCTTCCGCCAGGCCGTGAAGACCTCAACCATCACCTGCCGGGCATCCGCCGCCCGCGGGGTGCGCGAGAACATGCAAACCAGCGTCGCCTGCGCCTCGTTCAGGTAGTAGGTCAGTGCCGGGCGGCCCCGCCCGATTTTGGCTTCACTTTGGCGATTTATTCCTGCCGAACTCTGGCGGACCAATTCGCCGTAGCGCTCCAGCTCCTCGGAGTGGCGACCGATGATCTGATGGAGTTCCTTGACCCGCGCGTACCCAAGCGCCTCTGCGATCCGCTTATCCGCAATCCGCGCATCGCCGTTGATGACCTTCAGGGCGCCCCGTTCCATCACGCGGCCCCCTTCTGCAGTTGGGCGCAATGCTCGAACAGGCGGCTGCGATAGACCTTCAGCACAAAGTCGCGGCCCGCCGCATCGATCGCCTTCTCCAGATACCGGCGCGATGTGTCGGACTGCGATCCACCCAGGGCCGCGATCCGCAGCGTCATCGGCGGCACCTTCGTTTCGCGGCACCAGGCCTCGAACGTGGTGCCATGCGCCCGGAAGGCACCGACCAGCGCATCAAGCAGGATCAGGCCCGGCTGGTATTCGGGGGGCTTTCGTGACATATGAAACTCCGATGTAGCTAGGCTTTGCCTATCTTTAGTAATCATAAACGCCTAATTTAAATAGGCGTCAAGCGGAAACTTGAGCGCCGTGAGCGACAGTCCTGGCAAAAGGCTGGTTTTGTTTCGCAAGTCCGTTGGCCTCAGCCAGCGGGCATTCGCCGCCGCCCTTGGGTTTAGCGGTGGGTTTGTCGGTCAGATTGAGGCAGGGCTTGTCACGCCATCAAAATCGTTTCTCCTAAAGATTTCCGATGTTTACGGCGTTTCCGCTGATTGGCTGCTGAACGGCCACGGCGAGATGATCCGCGCGCCGGGCGCGGGGTTCGAGGGCCGCATCCACGCGGTCGAGCCGCCGGATCGGTCGCGTCCGGGTCACGGCGATGTGCGATTCGACGGGATCGACTATGCCTTCGTGAAGCGGATGAACCTGTCGGTCTCGGCGGGCAGCGGGATCGAACCGGTCGAGGGCGACGAAGCGGCTCGGGTGGCGCTGCCGATGTCCTGGTTCTCGGCCCGGCGGCTGAACTCCGACCTCTGCGTCCTCGTCTCGGTCAGGGGCGACAGCATGGCCCCGGCGATCCCGGATGGTGCCCTGGTGCTGATCAATGCCTTCGAGAAATCGGCCAGCCAGCCGGGCGTCTATGCCTTCGTCATGGACGGCCAGGCCTTCGTGAAGCGCATCGTGCCGTCGGGCAAGACCAGGGATGGTCGGCCCGAGGCTCTGATGCTACTTTCCGACAATCCGGCCTACGAACCACGGGCCGTGGCGGGCGCGGCCATGAACGACATCAGGATCGTCGGTCGCGTCCGCCTGGTTCTGACCAGTCTCTGAGCGTTACTGGTAGCCCTTCGCCCGCATGGCTTTCAACCTTGCCTCGACATCCGACAGCTGCACCTCGCCAGCCTGCGCAGGCTGCGCCTCGGCCACAGGCGGCAGCATCTCCGGCTGCGGAATGTCGCCGCGCAGCGCGTCGCGGATCTCGGTCAGCCGCACGAGGGCCAGGTCGACTGCCATCAGAAGGACGCCGCCCAGGGCGGCAGTCAGCGCCGCGGCGACCAGAACCCACTGGCCCAGGCTCACTGCCCCCGCGACGAGCAATCCCGCCGCCGCAAAATAGATCAACGCGAAGACTCTCAGCATCTGCATGTGGGCAACCTCGTGACTGGACTGTGAGGTATCCTAGGCCCCGGCGATGGCCGCTTACAAGCCTTCCGACCGAAAGCACCGGAAAAACGGTTGCATGTTCCCGACGCTCGGAGCGTCCTCTTTCAATTCAGATTTTACCGTGCTTTCAGTTACTTGCCCGAACATGCAAACGGCTGCAGCGCTTGTCTCGCGGATTTGCATGTTCGGCGACCTAGAGCGCTGCTCTATGTCGGCGCAACCCGACGACAGAACCCCTTGTTTCATTGGCATTTAAGCCCAGTTTGACGCGTCGTCTAAGGCGGCGTAACCTGCCTTCAGCCGAATGCTCTTGGCCGAGTTCGCGGGTTTCTGCCAACTTCGCCAACCGCCGTGCCTCCCGCCCCTCGCCAACAGCGAAGCCTATGGGAAAAGGGCGATTTTCGGCAATTACCACCTTCTCACGGCAATTCCCGGCTTTCTGCAGGGTCTGGTGTCAACTCACATACAGCCCGGAATACTGGCCGCAGGAATGCGGGCTGGACCGGCTGATCCGCGACGACAAGGATTTCCTGAACCGCGACGCCTGGGAAAAGGTGCGCGACCGCCCTGCCCGCGACCTGATGATGATGCTGGCGATCGAAGCGACCGAGGCCGACGCCACCGGCGGAGAGCCGGTCTTCCTGCCCGATGGCACGCCGGTCGGCCAGGTCTCGTCGGGCGCCTATGGCCATTCGGTCGGCATGTCGCTGGCGATTGCCTATCTGAAGGCCGGCAAGGTCAATCCCGGCGACGCGGTCGAGGTCGCGATCCTGGGCCGGCCGCACAGGGCCGTCGTCCTGGACCGGCCACCCTTTGACCCCGACGGCACGCGCCTGCGCGGCGCCTGAGCAGCCGGCGCCGTTCCCATAAGTCCGCAATGGCCGTTCCCCGCAAATGGCCGGGCCTGAGGGCCTTCCCCTCTGGCAAAGGGGGATGTGAATTCCTGCCGGATGACAGGCAAGGGTGTTGACCGGGGCAAGCGGACCAAGGTCGCCGGAAAGGCGCCACGCCGGCTGCCCTCGGCCCGGCGTTCCGGACCATGCGTGGCGCGTCTGAGAGCGCGGCGCAAACAGCGCGTCCCGCTGTTCAAAAGCGCCGCCTCGCGATAGGCTGCGGCGATGCGGAAACCGCCTGCCCAGATCGCCGAACCCCTGCCGGTGCTGCCCCCGATGCCGGGCTGGATCGGCTCTGCACCTGCGGAAACGCCAGAGTCCGTGGCGTTCCGGTCGGGGGCGGCGCTGGCGCATCTGGGCCTGGCGGTGCAGTCTGCCCCGGTGCCGTTGGCATTGTGGCGCGACCGGCTGGCGCTGGCGGCCGCCGAGGTCTGTGCCGCACTGGACGGGCGGCGCGAAGACGGGCGCGCCCTGCGCGATGCGGTGCTTCTGACACGCCCCGGCGACGACCCGGGACCGGCGGGGCGCATCCTGCGGCAATGGTCGCGCGCGGCGGCCGGGCCGATCACAGGTGCCGCATTGGCCCGGGCGATCGAGGGGGTCACGGCCGAACAGGTCGCGCTTTGCCTGGATGCCATCGGGCCGACCCCGGTGGACCGGGCGGCATGGGTGATCGAGGCCGTTCTGACCGAGAGCCCGCGCCGTCAGACCGCAGCGCTGATCCTGGCCGATGCGGTGCTGTCCCGGTCGCTGGGGCAGGGCCATGTCCTGCCGCTGATTTCGCTGGCAGTAAAGCCGCGGGACCTGCGCCTGCGTGGCGACGACTTGCGGCTGGCCTGCCATCGGGCGGCGGCCCTGGGGGCCGGGCGGGCCTTGCCGCTGGCCGCCGACCTGGCGCGGGCGGCGGCAAGGCTGCATGCGGTGGCGCCGAAACTGCGGGCCAGGGGTGCGGCGCGGGCCAGGGATCTGTTCCTGAGCCGCGATGCCTTGGCGCCCACCGCGCTGGACTTCATGTCCGACCGGGCGGCCCGGCGGCTCTGCGACCGGCTGGTGGCCTTGGGGGTCTTGCGCGAACTGACCGGGCGCGAGACCTTTCGCCTTTATGGGCTGTGACCATGAAAAAGGCTGGCATAGAGACGTTTTTCGACCGCGAGCTGGCCAATCTGCCGCCTGACCTGCGCTGGCGAGAATGGCTGCGGCGG